>DATJZY010000171.1 GCA_035577985.1 Candidatus Eisenbacteria bacterium | reverse complement strand
CGACGTGATGCTCTGCGAGCTTGTTACCACGCGACCGTTGCCGATCGGCAACGGAGCGATACGGCCCTTCAACCCTTCGAGAACCGCCGCGATGAGGCCAATTCGGCTTCATCACCTGCGTTTCTCCGCAGCCTGCTAGAGAGCGGCGTGCGCCGCGACGAGAATGCGGATGCCACGGTGTGGGCAATCGTGCCGGCCGGACGGCCGTGCAGCCTCGGGGAAATGGTTGCGACCGGCGCGTAGCGACCCCCGGTTGATCACCTCCCTCGGCGGGATCGGCGAGGAGATGATGTCGAATCGCTCAGGACGGGTAGGCGGGCGTCCACTGCGTTGCGACGACGCGCTGACGCAGCTCCGCTTCGCTCGTCTTCGGCGCCACTCCGGCGCGTTGCGCCTCGAGGCCGACCGCGAGCGCGATCGCTGCCGCCACGGCGCGAAGATTCGCGAGCCCCGGCAGGAGCGACGCGGAGGCGTCGTTCCAGATGTCCTCATGAGCGGGTCGCGGTGCGCCGAGGGTGCGCCTGGATCGTGGCGGCGGAGCGGCGCCCGGATCAGCTCGCGGCCACTCGGATCAGTTTCTTGTTCACGAACTCACCCATCCCCAGTTGCGAGAGCTCTCGCCCGTAGCCCGGGGTGCGGTCCCTGGTGGCCAAGGCCTTCACGCCACCACGGGTGGCCGCGATGGAGCCGATCGTCCGCGAACTCACGCGAGAGCGTCTGGCGGGCTCGAGCGCGGCATGCAGATCGATCTCTTCGAGCAGCTCGCTTCCTCGAAGCCGATGGACGTGATCAGCACCATGCTCGGCGTGCCTGTCGAGCATCGTGACCGCGTGGCGCCACCTCACCAACCAGATCATGCATCGGGAGCCGGGTGAGCTCGACGCGAGCGAGCGCCACCGACGACTCGGGGCGGAGCTCTCCGCCACCTTCAACGATCTCATCGACGCGCGTCGCAAGCAGCCGCAGGATGATCTGATCAGTGCCCTCCTCGCAGTCGAGCTGGAGGGCGAGGACGGCAACCCGACCCATCTATCCAGGCAGGAGGTGCTCGGCTTCTGCATGCTGCTGGGCAACGCTGGCCACGAGACCACGGCTCGGCTCATCTGCAACAGCGCAGTCACGCTCGCCCGACATCCCGACCAGCGCAGCGAGCTGGCGGACGATCCCTCGCTGTTGTCGGACGCGGTCGAGGAGTTCCTCCGCTATGACCCGCCGTCGCAGGTGCAGGGACGCTGGAGTACGCGACCCGTCGAGCTGCACGGCGCCACCATTCCGGAGGATGTCCGCGTCCTGCTGCTCACCGGTGCAGCCCAGCGCGACCCACGCGAGTACGACGAGCCGGACCGCTTCGACATCCGTCGCTCGATCAAGCGGCACCTTTCGTTCGGCTTCGGCCAGCACTTGTGTCTGGGCAAGTCGCTGGTGCGCCAGGAATGCCGCGTGGCATTCGAAGAGCTGCTGGCCCGCTTCCCGGACTGCGAGATCGACGAGGCGAACCTCGTCTGGGCGCACAACAACAACGTGCAGGGCTATGCGAAGGTGCCGATGCGCCTGTAGCAAGCCGGGCGACGCAGGCCGCCAGCGGTGCAACCGCCCGCCGTTTGGTCGTTTTATCCGCTTGACTCGCCGCCCCAAGGAAGCGTGCATGGCAGGCCGTTTGGGCCCTCGCGACGGCACGAGACATGCGACGCAACGCGACACCGGCTGAGGACACGAAGCGTCTCGCGGACGAGCTGGCCGCGCTGTCGGGTCTCTCATATGAAGTGCTGAAGGCGCGCTGGCAGGATCTCTTCGGTGCGCCCCTCCAGGCGCGCCTCAGTCGCCGGCTATTGATGTACGCGATCGCCTATCGGATGCAGGAACAGGTGCTCGGCGGTCTCACGCCGGCCACCCGTCGCAAGCTCGCGCGCGCCGCGCAGGACCTTGCGAAAGGGCGCGCGCCTACTACGCCTGCGACGACGATCAAGCCCGGCACGCGCCTGCTTCGCGAGTGGCAGGGCCTGGTCCACGAGGTGATCGTCCTCGAGCGCGGCGTGCAGTATCGCGGGAGGACGTGGCCTTCGCTCTCGAAAGTCGCGCGCGAGATCACCGGCACACGTTGGTCGGGTCCGCTCTTCTTCGGCCTGAAGAGGCGCCGAGATGGCCGGCGCTGAGCGTCGCAAGCTTCGCTGCGCGATCTACACGCGGAAGTCCTCCGAGGAGGGTCTCGAGCAGGATTTCAACTCGCTCGATGCGCAGCGCGAGGCCTGCGAGGCCTACATCCGGAGCCAGGCGGGGGAGGGCTGGAAGCTCGCTCGCACAGGCTATGACGACGGCGGTTATTCGGGCGGCTCGATGGATCGCCCCGCTCTCGAACGGCTTCTCAGCGACATCCGAGATCGCAAGCTCGACACGGTTGTGGTCTACAAGGTCGATCGCCTCACGCGTTCACTCGCCGACTTCGCGAAGATCGTCGAAGTCTTCGATGCGAACAGGGTCTCGTTCGTGTCGGTGACGCAGCAGTTCAACACCACGACCTCGATGGGACGCCTGACCCTCAACATGCTGCTCTCCTTCGCGCAGTTCGAGCGCGAGGTCACGGGCGAGCGCATCCGCGACAAGATTGCGGCCTCGAAGCGCAAGGGCATGTGGATGGGTGGCTTCGCGCCGCTCGGCTACGAGCCGAATGGCCGCACGCTGGTGATCCAGGAATCGGAAGCCGAGACCGTGCGCACCCTCTTCCGGCTGTATCTCCAGCACGGCAACGTGCGCCGCGTGAAGGAGGATGCTGATCGATTGGGTCTCGTCAGCAAGGTCCGCCATGGCACGGGCGGCAAGATGCGCGGCGGCAATCCCCTCAGCCGCGGGCACATCTACGACATCCTGAGCAA
This sequence comes from Candidatus Eisenbacteria bacterium, assembly GCA_035577985.1. Lineage (NCBI taxonomy): Bacteria > Candidatus Eiseniibacteriota > Candidatus Eiseniibacteriota bacterium. The sequence continues at coordinate 1,101 of DATJZY010000171.1, read as the reverse complement.
TCCGCTCTACGCGGGTCGCATCGCACACAAGGGCGAGACCTTCGTGGGACAGCATCCGCCAATCATCGACGCCGCAGTGTGGGAGGCGGTCCAGGCCAAGCTCGCCGCCAACACGCCCGATCGGTGCTCGACCTCGCGCGTGACCGATCCCAGTCCATTGCGGGGCAAGCTGTTCGACGAGGCAGGCGCTCCGCTGACACCAAGTCATGCCGTCAAGTCGGATCGTCGCTACCGATACTACGTTTCGCGCATCTCCGAAGGGTCGGCGGAGGCTGCGCCGAGCGAACGAGGCTGCCGATGGCGCCTGCCAGCGCGTGAGATCGAGCGGTTCGTAGAGGCTGTCGTTGGGGGGTTGCTCGACGATCGCGCGGTGCTGACTCGCCTGGCTCGAGACGCCGAGATCGACGTGGAGCGCATCCCGGATCTCCTCCGCGCCTTACATCGGTGGGCGGGTAGCCCTCTGGATCTCGTGAAGCGTGTCGAGCTGGGCAGTGCTGAGGTCGCTCTCTTCGTCGATCTATCGCGGTTCGTCGGAGACGAGAACGCTGTCCTGCGTCATGGAATCAGGACCCGGATGAAGCGTCGCGGAGTCGAGATGCGTCTGGTCCTCCATGGCTCGGAGAATGCGCGGAGATCGCCGGATCCAGACGCTGCGTTGGTGAAGGCGGTCGCTCGTACACATGGCTGGTTCGACTCCCTCCTGAGCGGTCGCGTCGAGTCGCTCGTCGACATCGCGAAAGCCGAAGGTGTCAGCGATCGCTACGTGAGCCAGCTGCTGCCGCTGGCGTTCCTGGCGCCCGACATCGTCGCCGCGATTCTCGAGGGTGCTCAGCCCATCGAACTCACTGCGGAGACTCTGACGAAGCGCTGCGACCTGCCTCTCGGCTGGGCCGAACAGAGGTCCCACCTGGGCTTTGGAACGCGATCCGCCGACCTCGGGACGTGAAATCGAGAAACGCGGCCGTCGTCGAAGTTCGGGCTGATGGGCGTGCCGTTCTGGGTCTCGGCGATCGTATCGACGTTCAATCGTCGTAGCGAACCGCGTCCCTCGGCCGCGGAGAAAATCGAGCGCTTGCAGCGCGAACGTCTTCAGGCTGGCGG
>DATJZY010000170.1 GCA_035577985.1 Candidatus Eisenbacteria bacterium | reverse complement strand
TCGTCTTTGCGTTACGATGCACTCGCACTCGGGCTCCCTCCTGTGGCGTTGGATTTGTAGGGGTACAAACCCTTTGCCCCAGGAGGTCCCGGGTGAACAACGTTCAGAGCAGCGACAGCTAGAACGAGCCCAGCCACCTCCGGCATTGATTCTTCGCGTTGCCGAGCATGTCGTCGAGATCGACGGCACATGCCGCCGACACCTTGCCTCGGCGCTCGACGGCGGCGCGGAGGCGATCCGCCTTGTCGAGGAGACGGAGCGCCTTGACGACCCGCACTCGGCGATGTCTCGTTGTTCGGTGCGATGTGCAGCAACCCGGATGCCACCCGCGTCGGTTCGGAAACGCGCGGCCGAACGGCGGCTTCGTGGTCGGGCGACTGTAGAATGTGCAGGCGGGCTCGAGCGCCGCTCGTGATCCGACGCCGTAGGACGCCGATCTTCCGGCCCTAATCGCGCATGTAACTTCCACCGTCGCTCCGGCACGTCTAGCCGAAGCGTCGGGGCGCCGCGGAGCTAGCCGAAGCCGCGTAGCCGAGTCATCCACCTACCTCGGCGACAGCCCATCGTACACGCGCCGGTAGCCCACCGCGGCGCGCTCCCACGAAAAGTCCATCCGCATGCCGTTGTCGACCAGGCGCGTCCACTTCTCCCGGTCGCGCCAGACCTCGATGGCGCGGCCGATCGCGCCGACGAACGCCTCGTCCGTGAACGGCGAGAACTTGAAGCCGGTGCCGGTCGCGCGGCCGGGATCGAAGTCCTCGACCGTGTCGTCGAGGCCGCCCGTCGCGTGAACGACCGGGACGGTCCCATATCGCAGGCTGTAGATCTGCGAGAGGCCGCACGGCTCGTAGCGGGACGGCATGAGGAAGACGTCGGCGCCGGCCTCGATCCGGTGGGCGAGCGCGTCGTCGAAGCCGACGCGCAGCGCGACGCGGCCGGGGAAACGATCGCGGAGCGTGGCGAGGCCGGCTTCGAAGCGGTGTTCGCCGCTGCCGAGGACGACGAGCTGCACCGGCGTCCGCTCGAGGAGCTCCCGCCCGGCGCGTACGACGAGGTCGATCCCCTTCTGCTCGGCGAGACGTGAGATCACGGCGAGGAGCGGTCCCGTCGAGTCCGCACGGAGCCCCATCTCGGCCCGCAGCGCCGCCCGGCAACGCGCCTTCCCGGCGAGATCGGTCCGATCGTAGCGCGCCGGCAGTGCCGGGTCCGTCGCAGGATTCCATGCGCCGTAGTCGGCGCCGTTCAGGATGCCCGTGAGCGACGCGGCCCGCGCTCGAAGCAGGCCGTCGAGGCCCTCGCCGAGGTCGGGCCCCTGGATCTCGCGCGCGTAGCGGGGGCTCACGGTCGTGATCGCGTCGGAGAAGACGAGACCGGCCTTCAAGAAGTTGATGCCGCCGTAGAACTCGAGCGCGTCGGGCGCGAACCAGCGGCGATCGAGGTTCAAGAGGTGCCAGTCGGTCGCTGGGAAGCGTCCCTGGAAGGCGAGGTTGTGGATGGTGATGACCGTGCGCGTGGCGCCGAGCTCCGGATGGAGCTCCGGCCCGGCGCGCAGGAACGCCGGTACGAGGGCGGTCTGCCAGTCGTGGACGTGGAGCACGTCGGGGGGGGTGCTCCACGTCCGCATCCATTCGAGCGCCGCGCGACAGAACGCGACGAAGCGCTCGGCGTTGTCCGGGTAGTCGCGTCCGTCCTCGCCGTAGAGTCCCTCGCGATCGAAGTACGCGAGAGAGCCCAGGAGGACGGTCGGAACGGGCGCGCCGCGCAGGCCGAGGACTTGAAACGGCTCGGTGCGGGTCGACACCGGTGCATACACCTCGCCGAGGACGTCCGTGTCGCCGGCGACCCGCAGCGCGGGGCGATAGCCGGGGAGGCACACGGTGGTCTGAACGCCGGCTCGCGCGAGCGCCGGCGGCAGCGCGCCGAGCACGTCGCCCAGGCCGCCCGTCTTGGCGTACGGCACCGCCTCGGAGGCGATATGGACGACGTGCACCGATCCTCGGCGGCGGGCTCAGGCCTCGTCGCGACGCAGAAACCGCGCTGCGTCCTCCGGGGGTAGGGGGTTCATCGGGAATCCGCTCCCCGCGGCGAGCACGCCCGGTACCACGACCCGTGGCACGATCTCGATGTGCCAGTGGAAGTACGGCGCTTCGCTGTCGGCGAACGGGGCGCTGTGCAGCACGAGGCCGAACGGCGCCCCCTCGAGCAACGTGTGCAGCCGGTGGAGCACACCGCGCAACGTGCGCGCGAGATCGCGGCGCTCGACCGCCTTCACCTGCTCGTAGCCGGCCGTGTGCCGCCGCGGCATGAGCCACGTCTCGAAGGGTGCGCGGCCGGCGAACGGCGCGAAGGCGACCACGTGCTCCGATTCCGCGACGATGCGGCGCCCCTCTTCGGTCTCCTGATTGAGGATGTCGCAGAACACGCAGCGCTCGCGGTACTCGTGGTAGGTGCGGGCTTGCACGAGCTCCTGCGCGAGGTCGGTCGGCAGCGTCGGCGTCGCGAGGAGCTGCGAATGCGGATGCTCGAGCGTGGGCCCGATGCCGCGTCCGGCCGTCTTGAAGATGACGACCGAGCGGAAGCGCGTGTCGCGCCGCAGGTCGAGCATCCGCTCCTGGTAGGCGTGCACGACGTCCTCGATCGCCGCCAGCGAGAGCGTCGCGAGCGTCTCGTCGTGCTTGGGCGACTCGATGACGAGCTCGTGCGCGCCGACGCCGTTCATGAGGTCGTAGAGCCCGTGGCCGCGGCGATCGAGATCCCCCTCGACGCGCAGGGCAGGGAACTTGTTGGGCACGACCCGCACGCGCCAGCCCTGGCGATTCGGCGTGCCGTCGCCGGAGGGACGATAGGCGAGCAGCTCTGGCGGTGTCTCGCTCTCGTGGCCCTCGCACAGCATGCACGCGCCCACCTGACGCGCCTCGTGGACGGCGCGAAAGTCCTCCGGACGGCGCGGCCGCTCGGTGCCGATGATGACCCATTGCCCCGTGAGCGGGTCCTTGCGCAGCTCGGGCACCGTGGGCTCTCAGGCGCTCGCCGCGAGGGGAGCCTGGCCCGGCACCAGCGCCAGGTCGAGCACCTCGTCCATGGTGTCGACGAAGTGGAAGCGCAGCGCCGTGCGAGCCGACTCCGGGACGTCCTCGAGATCCTTCTCGTTGCGACGGGGGAGGATGACGGTGTCGATGCCGGCCCGCCGCGCCGCCAGCACCTTCTCCTTGATGCCGCCCACGGGAAGGACGCGCCCGCGCAGCGTGATCTCGCCGGTCATGGCGAGGCCGTGGCGCACGGCGCGCCCCGTCAGGAGCGACGCGATCGCCGTCGTCATCGTGATGCCGGCGGACGGTCCGTCCTTCGGGATGGCGCCACCCGGGACGTGCAGGTGGAGGTCCGTGTGCTCGAAGAAGTCGGCGGCGATGCCGAGCCGGTCCGCACGCGAGCGGACGTAGGAAAGGGCGGCCTGCGCCGACTCTTTCATCACGTCCCCCAGGTGGCCCGTGAGGATCAGCTGCTTCGTGCCCGCCATGCGCGTCGCCTCGATGAAGAGGATGTCGCCCCCGTTCGGCGTCCAAGCGAGCCCGACGGCGACGCCCGGCTCGTCGGTGCGCTCGGCGATCTCGGAGAAGAAGCGCTCGGCACCGAGGTACTCGTGCACGAGATCCTTCATGAACACGACCGGATCGTTCCGCCCTTCGGTCACCGCCCGCGCCACCTTGCGGCAGACGCGCCCGACCTCGCGCTCGAGGTTCCGTAGACCGGCTTCGCGCGTGTAGGCGCGGATCAGATGCGCGATCGCGTCGTCTTCGAAGCGGAGCTGCGCGGTCGTGAGGCCGTGCTCCCGAAGCTGCTTCGGAATCACGTAGCGCCGCGCGATCTCGATCTTCTCCTCCTCCGTGTAGCCGGCGAGCTCGATCACCTCCATGCGGTCGCGCAGCGGCGGCGGGACGGTGTCGAGGACGTTCGCCGTGGTGACGAACATGACCCGGGAGAGGTCGAAGGGGACGTCGAGGTAGTGGTCTTGGAAGGTCGCGTTCTGCTCGGGATCGAGGACCTCGAGCAGGGCCGACGCGGGATCGCCGCGGAAGTCCATGCCGAGCTTGTCGATCTCGTCGAGCATGAAGAGCGGGTTGTTGGAGCCCGCGGTGCGCAGATTCTGGATGACCCGGCCGGGCAGCGCGCCGACGTACGTCCGCCGGTGGCCGCGGATCTCGGCCTCGTCGCGCACGCCGCCGAGCGAGAGCCGGACGAACTTGCGCTCCATGGCGCGCGCGATCGAGCGTCCGAGCGACGTCTTCCCGACGCCCGGCGGCCCGACGAAGCACAGGATCGGGCTCTTGCCGTCCTGCTTCAGCTTGCGGACGGCCAGGTGCTCGAGGATGCGGTCCTTGATCTTCTCGAGGTCGAAGTGGTCCTCGTCGAGGATCGACCGCGCGTGGTGGAGATCGAGGTTGTCCTGGGTGGAGACCGCCCACGGCAGCGCGGCAAACCACTCGAGATAGGTGCGCACGACGCTGTGCTCGGCCGACTCGGGCGGGATCATCTTCAGGCGCTCGAGCTCGCGATCGGCTGCTTCGCGCGCCGGCGGCGGGAGCTGCGCCTCGTCGAGCTTGCGCCGCAGCTCCTCGATTTCGGTCGCGCGCGAGTCGCCCTCGCCGAGCTCCTGTTGGATCGCCCGGAGCTGCTGGCGGAGGTAGAACTCCTTCTGGTGCTTGTTGAGCTCGGTCTGGACCTGCGACTGGATCTTGTGCCCGAGCTCGAGCAGCTCGATCTCGCGGGCGAGGATGGTCGAGAGGCGCTCCAAGCGCACCCGCACGTCGATCGTCGCCAGCAGCTCCTGCTTCTCTTCGACGGCGATGTTGAGGTTCGAGGCGATGAGGTCGGTGACCTTGCCCGGATCCTTGATGTTCATCACGACGACCTGGAGCTCGTCGGGCAGGTAGGGCGTCATCGACACGAACTTCGCGAACTGCGCCACCATGTGCGCCTGCAGCGCGTCGAGGTCGGCGGACGGCTGGAAGGTGTCCGGGAGCACCTGGACGCGGGCCCGCAGGTACGGCTCGCGTTGCACGTAGTCGGACGTCTCGATGCGCCGGATCCCCTGCACCAGGATGCGCACGCTGCGGTCGGGGTAGCGCAGCATCTTCAAGATGCGACCCGCAGTCCCACGGGTGTAGAGCCCCGCGGGCTCGGGGGCCTCGTCCTCCGGATTCTTCTGCGACACGAGGCCGAGGATGCGATCGCCCGCGAGGCAGTCCTCGACCAGCTTCAGCGACGCGGCCCGCGAGATCAGGAGCGGGACGATCGCCGCCGGAAAGATCGTGACGCCGCGCAGAGGCAGGATCGCGAGCTCCGACGGTACGGTGAGGCTGCTCACGTCCTCGTCGAACCCGAGAGGCCGCTGCGCCTCGGCGGGTCCCTGCGAGCCCGGGGTTTCCTGCTCCTCCGACATCTTCATCGGGCGCGCCGTGTATCTAACGCAGGGCCCCCGGGGTCACAAGGTCGTGTCGCCGGCTCGACAGCTCGCGACGCGCTGGGTACGGTGCCCGGGTGCGCACGCGATCGTTCACCGTCGAGCAGGCGGATGCGTGCGTACCGCGCCTGCGGCTGCTCCTGGAGCGCGTGCAGCGCAACGCGCTCCGCCTGCACCGCGAGCGCGAGGCGGTAGCGATGGGGCGTGGCGGCGACCCGGGGGCGATCCGCATCGAGGACGTCCTCGCCGAGCGTCCCGAGCTGCGCCGGCTCGTCGAGGAGCTCGACGCAGCGGTCGGCGAGATCGAAGAGCTCGGCGTCGAGCTGAAGGACGTGGACCTGGGCCTCGTCGACTTCCCCGCGGTCATCGACGGCGTCGAGGTCTATCTGTGCTGGCAGTTCGGCGAGGATCGGGTGCGCTTCTTCCATCGGCGCACGGAGGGGTTCGCCGGACGGCGCGCGCTGCGGGGGCTGCCCCCGGCGCCCGAGGTCCAGTGAGCCGGATCGCCTACGACGCGGTCCTGTTCGACCTCTTCGGGACGCTGATCGAGTTCGACCACGCTGCGCTGCCGGAAGTGGTGATCGACGGACGGCGCATCCGCTCGACCATCGGCACGTGGGCGCCGCTGCTCGCCGAGCTCGTTCCCGGCGCCGACGTCGACACGTTCGGCCGTGCGTTCATCGCCGCCAGCCACGAGCTCGCCGAGGAGCGCAAGGGCACCCACGTCGAGCGCCCGTCGCGCGAGCGCTTCCGGCGGGCGCTCGTGCGCCTCGGAGCCGACGCGGCGACCGCGGCCGAGGCCGCACCGATTCTCGCCCGCGCCCACATGCAAGGCATCGCGAACGCCACCCGCTTCCCGTCCAACCACGCCGCCGTGCTCGAGCACGCGGCGCGTGGTCGCACCGTCGCCGTCATCACGAACTTCGACGACACCGCCACCGCGTACGACATCCTGTGTCGCCACGACATCCTCTCCAAGGTGCACACCGTGGTCGTCTCGGAAGCCGTCGGCCTCCGCAAGCCACACCCGTCCCTCATCCGCATCGCTCTGCGCGACCTCGGGGTCGCCCCCGCGCGCGCCCTCATGGTCGGCGACAACTTCACGGAAGACATCGGCGCCGCCAGCGCCGCGGGCGTCGACGCCGCCTGGATCGACACCGAACGCACCGGTGTTCCCGACGGTTCCCCATCCCCACGCTACGTTCTGACGTCCTTCCCCGAAGTCGCCACCCTATTGAGATGACGCGCGCGTGCCACGCGTTGCCGCCGCCTTCGGCGGGCTTGGCCGGCCGCGGCAGACCGCCCACGCGTGCCACGGCCGTCCAAGATCTCGCGTCCGATCCCAGCCCGAGCTGTAGCTCGGGCTGGAGTCCTAGAGCCGTCTTGGCGACGCTCCGCTCGCGCCGCGCTTCATCCGCTTGCGCAGCACGGGGATCGCGTTGATACGCAGCGGCCGCAGGAGATCCCAGTAGATCCCGCGCGGGCGCGGATGCGTCGGCCGCGTCGCGATGACGTCCGCGGGCGTCACCAGGAAATCGACGGGCAGATCGTGCGGCAGCATGCCGATGCGATCGGTGAGGATCTGCAGCGCGTGGACCGTGGTGAGGATCGGCGTCGCTTCGCGGACCTTTCCTTCCTCGCGCAGGATGCCGTACTCGAGGTCGCAGTAGCCGCCGCCCTTGCCGATGCGCGCGCCGTCGCGGCCAACGCCGACCGACCCGCAGACGATGAGGTCGACCGGCCGCATCTCGCGCGGCGACACCGGGCGCCCGTAGCGCACCGCGGACGCAATGCTGGCCGACGGCACGACGCCTTTGGGGAAGCGCTGGGGGTCGAGCTCGATGAAGCACTTCTCCGCGCGCAGGCGCGGCACCGCCATGTAGAGGATCTTCCCTTCCGAAAGCGCGAGCCGGCGCACGGGCAGCTGCGGCGCGTCCGGATTGACCTTCACGACCAGCGCGCGCCGCCACACGGCGAGCTCGCGCAGGAGCTGCGCCGCTTGCTCGGCGCCGACGAAGTTCGGGATGCGGCCGCGCGCCCACGGAAACCGCGACGCGCCCTCACGCTCAATCGTCGTCCAGACCTTCTCGCGGATCTCCGCCTTGGTCATGCTGCGTCGACCCCGGATCGTGCGCGTGGCCGCCGTCGCTGGTGGTATCGGAGCGGCCGAAGGGAGTCAACGCGAAAGCAGCGCCGGGCGCGAGCCGTCGCGCGAAGACGAGGAAGCCGGTGTGCGCGACCATGCGATGCTCGGGACGCAGGCTGCGCTCGCGGACGTGCCAGAAGCGCGTGAGCGTCTCGAGCGCCTCCACTGCGGCGAAGCCGCCGTGCGCGCGGAGGCCGTCGACGAATCCCTTCACCTGGAGCGCGGTCGGAACGAAGCCGGTGACGACGCCGCCCGGACGGAGCGCCGCGGCCACGACGTCGAGGAGCCGCCACGGCTCGGCGAGGTCGATCACGATGCGGTCGACGTCGCGCTCGACGAAGCCCGCGAAGGCGTCGGCGACGCGGACCGTCCAGTTCGGCGCCGGACCGTGGAAGCGTGCCACGTTGTCCTGGGCGCGGGCGGCGAAATCCTCGCGCAGCTCGTAGGAGACGAGCTCGCCCGTCGGTCCCACGGCACGCAGGAGCGCCAGCGTGAGGGCACCGGGTCCGGTTCCGACCTCGATCACGCGCATGCCGGGCCCGATGTCGCCCCACAAGAGGAGCGGGCCCACGTCCTTCGGGTAGATCGGCTGGGCCTGGCGCGGCAGGTTCGGGATCAGCTGGGCATAGGTGGGACGCAGCACGAGGAGCCGCTCGCCGCGGGGCGTCACGACGACCGAGCCTTCGGGCTGTCCGATGATCGTATCGCTCGCGAGCGCGCCGCCACGGACGCTGATCGTCCGGCCCGCGCGCAGGGTGCGCAGATACGTCCGCTGCTTGCGGTCGATCAGGACGACGGCGTCGCGGTCGCGGAGCGGACCCGACACGCGGCTCAAGCGCCCTGCGCCGCGGGCACGCGGCGGACGCGGCGCTCGCGCCGGGTCTCGACCTCGCGGACCAGGCTGCAGAAGGAGCAGAGCGCGCCGTACGCCGGCATCCCGCACTGCTGGCATTCGCCCGGCACGTCCCGATCGGGCTGCGTGAACAGGGTCTGGGTCGTCCGGACCCACTCCTTCACGAACGACAGCTTCGTCCCCGGGCTCTCGGCTTCGAGACGGTTCAGCGCGTCCTTATAAAGGAGCTGCGTCGCGCCCGCTGCGTTGGGGCATTCCTCGACGATGTAGTCGATGCCGCGCATGAACGCGTAAACCGCCGTCTCGTACTCGGAGACGAGGTAGAGCGGCTTCACCTTGCGGACGAACTTCGGATGCGACGGCTCCAGGACCGGGCGCTGCCGGGCGAGGTGGTCCCGCTGCCAGCGCAGCACGTTGCCGAGCAGGCGCGCAGCTTCGTCGTCGAGGTTGTGTCCGGTGACCAGGACGTCGAACCCGCCTTCGTGCGCGGCGGCATCGAAGAAGTGGCGCTTCATGGCGCCGCAGGCCGCGCACGGGGCCCGCCGCGTGGCACCGGCGACGTCGGGAACGGCGAGACCCGGTCCCTCCAGGGCGAGGGAGCGAACGAGGAGCGGGACGCCGCGCGCGGCGGCGAACGCAGCCGCCTTGTCGTGCGAGGCGTCCGAGTATTCGCCGATCCCGAGACCCAGGTAGAGCCCGGTAGTGCGGTAGCCGAGCTCGATGAGGACGTCCCACAACGCCAGGCTGTCCTTGCCGCCCGAGACCGCGATCAGGAGACCGTCCTCGCGCCCGAACATCTTCTCGTGCTCGATGGCGCGTTCCACCTGCCGGCGGAAGTAGAGGATGTAGCAGGGGCGGCAGAATGCGGCGTTGTGCGCCCGCAGGTGCACCTCGGGTTTCTGCTTGCAGCGCGTGCACTTCACGGGGCACCCCCGGAGATGACGGCGCGGATCTCGATCTCGTCGTCGTCCTCGACGATCTCCCCGTCCATCAGGAGCTCGTCGCGCCGGATCACCATGGCCGTACCGGGGAGCACGCCGAGCTCCGCCAGGAGGCGGCGGACCGGGCGGCGCCCCTGGACCTCGACCGTGCGGCGCTGGGGGTGGAGAACGACCCGCATCCGCGCGCCGGGTAGCACGGGGTCGGTGACGCCACAAGCGTTCGCAGTTTCGCAACGCGGTCGCCTTGACAGGGCACGGACGCCTCAGTAGTAACGCGGTTCGCCCGCCAGCCGGGCGTACCTGGGACCGTGGCCGAGAAGAAGGCAAAGACTGCCGAGAAGAGCGGCGCAGACGTGCAGAAGAAGCACCTCTGCCCGTCGTGTGGCGCCGAGAGCCGCGTCGTCCAGTACACGGGGTTTGGGCCGCGGGGGTTCTTCTGGGTCTGTGAGAAGACCTGCGGCTACAGGAAGCGCACTCGCTGACGCGCGAGGACCGAGCAAGGAGAATCCGCCATGGCGCGGACGCGTAAGACCGACAAGGGCGCACGCTCGAAGTCGAAGTCGTTCGCCATCTTCGACGACGAGGAGCAACCGGTCGAAGAAGGCGAGGAAGAGCTTCCGAAGGACGAAGCCGGCCGGCGCAAGATCAAGCGCCAGTACGAGGAGCTGCTCGGCATCCGTATCGAGAAGCTGAAGGGCCGCATCCTCAACCGCGAGCGCATCAACAAGACGATCGAAGGCATCTACTTCATCTGCGCTTCCTGCAAGAAGGTCTGCCACAACCTCGACGAGGGCCTGGTCGAGGATCCGAACAACGTCAACAACCTCTGCACCGCGTGCGCGACGGCGAAGGAGCCGCGCGGCGGCAAGGGCGGCAAGGCCGCGGCCTGAGTCACCCGTCGCGCGCGAGGCGCGCGAGATCGTCCGGAAGCGGCGCCTCGACCTCGAGGTGCCAGGACGGAAGCTCCAACCGCGCCGCGTGGAGCGCGTGCCGGAGCGGGGCCAGATCCGCCGGCGCGCCGCCGTACAGGAGATCGCCCGCGACCGGGTGGCCCGCGAGCGCGAGATGCGCCCGCACCTGATGCGTCACGCCGGTGCGGATCTCGACCGTGACGAGGTTCCAGGGACCGTGCCCCCGCGTCTCGACGATGCGCGTGGCCGCCGGCCACGCGCGATCGCCGGCACGCGCCGCGATCATGCGACGGCGATCCCGCGGATCGTGGGCCAGGGCCGCATCGATCACCCGTCCCGCCTGCGGTCGCCCGGTGACCACGGCGACGTAGCGCTTGGTGACCTCGTGGCGCGCGAAAGCGGAACGGAGCGCAAGGTGGTCCTCGGCCGTGCGCCCGACCAGCAACACGCCCGACGTGCCGGTGTCGAGCCGGTGGACGAAGCCCGGCGCCAGCGCATCGCCGATGCCGGCGAGCTCGGGGTGGCGCGCCAGGAGCATGCTCGCGAGCGTGCCGCGCTCGCGCGGGTCGAGGGCGTGACCGGGGATGCCGCCCGGCTTGTCGACGGCGAGGACGCGGTCGTCCTGGTAGAGGACGTCGAGCATCCCCGTCTCGTCGGGGGCGAGCCCCGGCACCTCCGGCAGCAGGACCTCGTCTCCGGGCGCGAGCGACGTGCCCTTTGCCGCGAAGCGACCATTCACGCGCACCGCACCCTCGTCGATCAGCAGGCGCGCGACGCGGCGCGAGAGGTGCGGGAGCTCGGCGCGGACGAAGGCGTCGAGACGCGTCGGCGCGCCGGCCTCGACGCGGACGGCGCGCGCCTGCGTCATGACGCGAGCGATCCCGAGCGCGCCGGCCCCGGAGGGACCTCGCGCAGGTTCTCGACGATGAGCTCGATCGTGCGCGCGGAGAGGGCGATCCCGAGGTGCCCGACGTCGCGCAGCGCAATGTTGAAGGCGCCGGCGAGATACGCGCGTGTCGGGGGCGTCACGATCGCGTCGTGGAGGGAGTAGATCGAGATGACGCGGCTGTATGGTGTCGAGGAGACCACCGGCTCGGCGCCGTGGTCGGCGGCGAGCGTCACCACCTGCGCGACGCGATCGCCGGGCGCCGACTCCTCGAGATGGCGGCGTGCGACGAGCCCACCGGCGCCGTGACCGAGCAGCACGATCGGCGCCTGCGGGGCGACGGCTCGCAGGGCGTCGACGAAGTCGGCGAGCCGCGCGGCCCGCTCGGGGACGCTGGCCCAGGGATTGGAGCGCGGTTCGACCTGTACGCTCGCCCCGAGCGCGTGGCGAAGCCCACGGGCGATTGGCTCGAGGCTGCCCGTGCCGAGCCCGCGCTCGGGCAGGAGGACGAGCGTCGGAGCGCTCGCCGTTGCCGGCTCGCTCCAGGCGTGGGGGAGGGGAACCAGACCGCGCAACGCGAGCCACACGACGGCCATCGTCTCGCCGACCGCGTCGGCGACCTCGCGCATGAGGGGTCGGGGCGTGTCGTCGTCGTCCTCGAATGGACACTCCGCCCGCCGCCCGGCCCGCAGCGCCGCCGCCCGCGCGTAGGCGCGCGCGTGGAAGGCGAGCGTCACGGCCAAGGGTACGAGCACGACCAGCGCGACGAGCAGCCCCACGCCCGGAACACATCCGCTCGCGACGCATCCTGTCAAGGAGCGGAGGGCGCGCGCCTTGCTTTTCGGCAGGGTCACCCGTAGAGCGGGCTCGGTCTCGAGAACTCATCCCGTGCTTCGAGCGCCTCGTCACGCCGTCGTGATGGCCGGAGGATCGGGCACGCGCTTCTGGCCGCGCAGCCGACAGCGCGTCCCGAAACAGCTGCTGGCGATCACGGGCCGCCGCCCCCTGCTCACCGACACGGTCGAGCGCCTGCGTCCGCTCGTGTCGCCGGCGCGTACCTGGGTCGTGACGGCGGCCGTGCACGCGGCCGCGGTTCGTCGAGCCGTTCCGAAGGTCCCCCGCCGCAACGTGCTCGTCGAGCCCGAGGGACGGAACACCGCTGCCGCGATCGCACTCGCCGCGCTGCGGCTCGGGGCCGACGCCCCGGACGCCGTCATGGCCGTGCTGCCGGCCGACCACGCGATCTCCGACGGCGCCGCGTTCCGCGCCACGCTCGCCCAGGCGCTCGACGTCGCCGCGAAGACCGACACCCTGGTGACCCTGGGGGTGGAACCGACACACCCGGAGACGGGGTACGGGTACATCGAGCTCGGCGCCGGGGTCGACGGCCTGCCGGCGCACCGGGTGGCGCGGTTCCTGGAGAAGCCGAGCGCGCCGCGCGCCGTCGAGCTCATCGCGCGGGGGAACGTGCTCTGGAACGCCGGCATCTTCGCCTGGCGCGTCGAGACCATCCTGGCCGCCCTGCGCGAGTGGGTTCCTGCGGTCCTGGAGCCGCTCGAGCGGGCGGTTCGCTCGGGGGGCACGCGCGCGCTGGGGCGGGCGTACCGCCAGCTGCCGCGCGTCTCGATCGATACCGGCGTGCTCGAGCGCGCGCAGAACGTCGCGGTGGTCCACGCGCGCTTTCCCTGGAGCGACGTCGGGAGCTGGGCGGCCGTCGACGCCCTCTGGCAGAAGCCCGGCGAGGTGAACGCGGTGCGCGGGACGGTCGTGACGGTCGACAGCCGCGGGTGCATCGTCGACGCCGGGTCGCGACTCGTGGCGCTTCTCGGTGTAGAGGATCTCGTCGTGGTCGACACGCCGGACGCCGTGCTCGTCTGCCCGAAGGATCGTGCCCAGGACGTGCGCCTGGTCGTGGACGCGCTCGGTGCCAAGCACCTCGGACGGTATCGCTGATGGCCGAAGCGTCGCTCGCCCGCGTCGAGCCGCCGACGCCGCCGACCGCGCCGGCTCCGGTCGTCGACGAACGCTCCACCATGCTGTCGCGCTTCGGTCCCCTGGCGCGTCTGTTGGTCGCCATCGCGTTCCGGTTCGTGCGCATGCCGGCCGATGCCGGGCCGCGCCTCCGCCAGCTCGCCGAGCAGGGGACGCTCGTGTACGTGATGCGCTATCGCTCGGCGCTCGACTATCTGCTGGTGAACGCCGTCCTGCTGCGCGAGGGATTGCCGCTCGCGCGCTTCGCCCCGGGCATGTCGACGGTATGGTGGCGCCCCGTCCGCGAGTGGTTCCGGCGCTATGGCCCGCGCCCGGATCCGCGGCGGCCGGCGCCGGCGATCTGCGGTCCCGCGGTCGCGAGCGGTTCGCCCGTGCTCGTCTTCCTGCGCAGCCAGGCCGTGTGGGGACGCCGCCGCCGGGCGCTCGACGAGGCGCGCCTCGCACCGCGCTTCCTGCGCGAGATCGTCCGCGTGGGCGCGACCGTGCCACGTCCGGTGTTCCTCGTTCCGCTCGCCGTCGTGCGCGGGGGCACCGGCTACCGCCGCAAGGAGTCGCGCTTCGCGACCCTGCTCTACAGCGTGCAGGACGCGCCGGGTGAAGCGAAGCGGCTGTTCACCTACGTGTGGAACCGCGGCCAGATCCAGTTGAACCCCGCCCGCGAGATCGCGCTCGCCGATTTCGCCCGCGAGCATCCCGGCGAGGGCGACGAGCGGACGGCACGGCGGCTCGCGCGCACGCTGCAGATCCTTCTCTACCGCGAGGAACGCGTCGTGCAGGGGCCCGCGCTCCTCTCGCCGCGGGAGGTGCAGGACGTCGTCCTGCGCGATCCGGAGCTGGCCCGGCTCACGCGCCGACTCGCGAACGAGCGCGGGGTGTCACGGCGCCGCATCGTCGCCGAGGCGCGCGGCTACGTGAAGGAGATGGCCGCGAACTTCAACGGCCTCTACTTCAGCATCCTCGAGTGGGTCTTCAATCGGCTGTGGCCGCGCGTGTTCTCGGGTCTCGAGATCACCGGGCTCGAGCGCGTCGTCGAGCACATGAAGGAGCACCCCGTGGTGCTCGTGCCGTGCCATCGCAGCCACTTCGACTACCTGATCCTCACCTACATCTTCCATACGAACTACCTCTCGCCCCCGCACATCGCCGCCGGCATCAACCTCAGCTTCTGGCCGATGGGGCCGCTCTTCCGCGGCGCCGGCGCGTACTTCATCCGGCGTACGTTCGACGACAACGAGCTCTACAAGGTCGTGTTCCGGAAGTACCTCACGTTCCTCATGCGCGAGGGCTACACGCAGGAGTTCTTCATCGAGGGCGGGCGGGCCCGCACCGGGAAGATGCTGGCGCCCAAGCTCGGCATGCTGTCGGCGCTCGTGAGCGCGTTCGTGCAGGGCGTGCGCCAGGACCTCTATCTGGTTCCGATCTCCATCCACTACGGGCGCATCCCGGAGGAGGAGGCGTTCGGGCGCGAGATCACGGGCGAGGAGAAGGAGCGCGAGTCCCTCAGCGCGCTGCTGCGGGCACGCAGCATCCTCTCGCACCGCTACGGCACGGTGTACGTGAGCTACGGCGAGCCGATCTCGCTGACCGACGCGCTCGGCCCGATGCTGGAGCGGTTCCGGGCCGGAATGGGCGACGCGGTCGTCGAGGAGGAGAAGCGCCGTTTCGTGCAGCGGCTCGGGTTCCGGCTCCTGCGCGAGGTTAACGCGGTGGCGGTCGCGGGCGCGACGTCCGTCAGCGCCACGGCGCTGCTCGGCGCGGATCGACCGGCGTGCCGGCTCGAGGACTTCCTCATGGCGGCCCACACGCTGACCGAGCTGCTGCGGGTCCAGCGGGTGCAGTTGACGGCCTCGCTCGTGCGCAACGAGTCGTCGCACTTCCGCGAGAGCCTCGCGTGGCTCGAGAGCGGCGGCCTCGTGCAGCGCCTCGTCGACAGCGACGGGACGGTGCTGCACGTTCCCCAGGAGAAGCGCCGCAACCTCGACTTCTACAAGAACAACACGCTCCACTTCCTCGTCGTGCCAGCGTCGCTGACACGCGCGCTGAAGGCGCACGTGCCGCTCGAGCGCCTGCGCGAGGACGTTGCCTGGTGGCTCGACCTCTATCGCTGGGAGTTCCCGCTGCCCGAGCGCGAGACGCTGGCCGCGGAGATCGATCGCTGGCTCGCCTACTATCGCGAGACCGGCGCCCTGGTGGAGGATCGCCTCGATCTCGCCCATCCGGTCGTGCAGGTGACCCAGGGCGTGCTCGAGAACTTCCGCGAAGCTTACATCGTGGCGGCTCGCACGCTCACGGCGGAGAAGGAGTGGCCGATCGCCCAGCCGGCGCTGCTCAAGCGGATGCGCAGGCAGTTCGCAACCAGCCTGCTGCTGGGCGACGTGACCAAGCCCGAAGGCGGGTCGATGGTGAGCTTCGACAACGCACTGTCGCGCTTCGCGGAGCTGGGGCACGTGGTCATGCGTCGGCCCGAAGGTACTAGAGAGCGGCTCGTCGATCGCGGACCCACGCATGATCGCTTGCCCGATTTGATCCAACGGCTCAGGATTTAGGCCGATGCGACGCGGTCGGCGCTTGTGCCTCGTGCTCGCGCTCGCCGCCATCTTCGCGCCGCGAGCGCACGGCGCGCCGGCGATACTCCGTACGGCGGGAGGCGTCTCGCCGCTCGGCTGGCCGTACTCGATGTTCTCCGAGGGCACGCTCGATCGCGGCGGCCGTCTCGTGTTCGTGGCGAGCTCGACGGCGGTCTTCGGGCAGGGATCGGGTCTCACCCAACGCGTCGGCGCCGGCACGGTCATCCCGGATGGGCGGCGGGTGATCAACGTGAGCCCGCCATCGCTCGCCGACGACGGATGCATCATCACGCGCGTCGCCTTCGAGCAGGGCGGCGAAGCCATCCTGCGCGCGTGCGGCACGACGTTCACGGTGCTCGCCGACGCCGGCGCGACGGCGCCCGGCGGCGGAACGATCCGGGCATTCGATCCGGTCGTGTTCGTGCGTGGCACGGACCTCGTCGGCTGCGGCGCCACGCTCGACGACGGGACGAGCATCCTCATGCGGCTCGGCGGCGCCGGGCCGGTGGAGGTCGTGCGGTCGGGGCGTCCGGCGCCGACGGGCGGCATCTTCGCGTCGTTCCGCTTCCTCGGCATGTCGGCCGCGGGACGTCTCGGCTTCCGCGCCACGGTGAGCGACGGCCCCGACGGTCTGTTCGCGGCGGACGAGAACGCGATCACGGCGATCGCGCTCGTCGGCGACAGCAGCCCGGCCGGCGGCAGCTTCTCGACGCTCGGCGGGGGGAGCATCAACGCGAGCGATCACTGGGCCTTCCGCGCCTCGCTGTCGAGCGGTGACGCGGGCATCTTCACCGTGGATGCGACCCCTCCGATCCCGCTGCTCGACGCGCTCGTCCTGCAGGGCGCGACGGCGCCCATGGACGGGACCACGATCCGCAGCTTCCCCGGCTCGATCGACCCGTCGATCGACGCCGCGGGTGCGGTGGCCTTCCGTGCGCTCTTGACCGGCGGCACGTCCGGCTCGGCGGCGCTGGTCGCGGCGCCGGACGGCACGCTCTCGCTGCTCGCAGCCACGCGGGTCGACATCGGTGGCGGTCGCATGATCCGGCAGCTTCGCGATCCCGTCCTCGCCGACGACGGCAGCGCGGTGGTGTCGGCCGTCATCGCGGGCGAGGGGCCCGGGCTCTTCGCCACTCGCCCCGGCTCGAGCCTCGATCCGATCGCGCGTCTCGGCGACGCGACCGACGTCGACACGGGCGATGCCCGGTTTCGCTTCTCGGCGGTGAGCGTCACCACGGCGGCCGAGAGCGCGGTCGTGTTCGGACAGCGCGACGCCATCTTCCGCGCCGGCCCCACCGACGTCGAGGCGATCGTCTACACGGGGCGGCCGACGCCGCTCGGCGGGAAGTTCGCCATCCTGGGACCACCGGTCGTCGACGGGCACGACACGGTGTTCGTCGGCGCCGAGATCCAGGGCGGGCTCTTCAACGAGGCGCTGTTCACGGAGAACCCGTCGGGCATCGCCGCCTTCGTATCGCCCGATCGCCGCCTGCTCGGCGGGGGCGGCATCCGCGAGCTCTTCCCGACCAGCGTCGACTCGCTCGCGCGGCCGGCCGCGGCGCCGAAGGGCGTCGTGTTCACCGCCGCGCTCCAGGGGGCCAAGGCGTCCGAGGGGCTGTTCGGCTTCAAGACGCGCAAGAGCATGAAGGTGGTCGCGCGCACCGGGCAGCGCGCCGGCGGGGAGCGGATCGCCGATCTCGGCACGCCGACGGCGGACCGCGGTGGTCGCGTGGCGCTCCTCGCCGAGCTCGGTCGGGACCGCAAGCGTCTCGGGGTGGTCGTACGCGAAGGCGGCGCGCTGCGCGTGCTCACGCTCGTCGGCGTCTCGACGCGCACGCGCGTCCAAGGTGTCTTCGCGACGCTTGGTCCGCCGGCGATCGCGCGGCGCGGCACCGTGTTCCGGGCCACGCTCGCCGAGAAGTCGACCGAGGGGCTGTTCATCGGCAAGGGTGGGCGCATCGGCGCGGTGGTCGCCTCGGGTGACGTCACCCAGCGCGGCGACCGCATCCGTACCGTCGACGATCCGATCGCGATCGACGACGAGGTCTACTTCCTCGCGCGCGTCGCGGGCAGCGTCGCCCCTGCGGGGCTCTATCGAGTGCGGGTCGACGCCATCCCGCGTCGCGACGATGCGGCGCTCGCGATCGAGCCGGTGCTGCTGCCGGGGGATCCGGTCCCGCCGCCGCTGGGTGGCGTCGTCGTCCGCGTCGATGCCCCGCGCGTCGGCTTCGCCGGCGCGGTGACCGCGGTGGTCGAGGCCGGTGGCGGCACGGCGTCGTCGGCCATCGTCCAGATCGATCGCTCGCTTCCTTGACCCCCTGGGGTCTTCCCAGTACAAGCCGTCGACTTCGCTACACATTGACGTATGTCGGACGACCACGAGCAGATCGTGGTCAGGCGGCGGAAGCTCGCGACGTTGCGAGCGAGCGGCGCGAATCCATTTCCCAACGACTTCCGGCCTGATCACAGCGCAGCCGACGTTCACGCCCGCTTCGGCGGGTTGGACGAGGCCGGGCTTGCGGCAACCCCGAGCGTGCGGGTGGCGGGACGCGTGCTGGCGCTGCGCGACTTCGGCAAGGCCGGCTTCCTGCAGCTCCAGGATCGCGGCGAGCGCGTGCAGGTGCACGCGCGCAAGGATCGCCTCGGCGACGCGGGGTTCGAGGTCTATCGGGGCCTCGACCTCGGCGACCTGATCGGCGTCACGGGCAAGCCGTTTCGTACCCGCACCGGCGAGCTGACGATCGCAGCCGACGAGCTGCGCCTGCTCGTGAAGGCCATCCGGCCTCTCCCGGAGAAGTGGCACGGGCTCCAGGACGTCGAGGCGCGCTATCGCCAGCGCTACGTCGACCTCATCGTCACCCCGGAGGCCCGGCGGATCTTCGCCATCCGGCAGCGCGCCCTCGCGGCCATCCGGCGCTTCCTGGTCGAGCGCGGCTTCGTGGAGGTCGAGACGCCGGTCATGCAGCCGATCGCGGGTGGCGCGGCGGCGCGGCCGTTCATGACGCACCACAACGCCCTGGACATGACGCTCTACCTCCGGATCGCGCCGGAGCTGTACCTGAAGCGGCTCGTCGTCGGCGGATTCGACCGCGTCTTCGAGCTGGCGCGTGTGTTCCGCAACGAGGGGCTCTCCACGCGCCACAACCCGGAGTTCACCATGCTCGAGTTCTACCAGGCCTACGCGACCTGGGAGGACTTCGTCGTGCTCACGGAGGAGCTGCTGATCTCGGTCGCGCGCGAGGTGACGGGCGGGCTCGCGCTGCCCTACGGCGAGTGGACGATCGACCTCACGCCCCCCTGGCGGCGGGCCAGCATGAGCGAGCTCGTCGCCGAGAAGACCGGCACCCCGGCCGATCGCTTGCTCGATCCGGGCGTCATCCGCCCGCTGGCGGAGCGGACGGGCGGCATCGAGCGCGCCAGCATGACGCCGGGCGAGCTGCTCGGGCTCGTGTTCGAGCGCGTCGTCGAGCCCGATCTCGTCCAGCCGACGTTCGTCACGCACTTTCCCGTCGAGCTGTCGCCGCTGGCGCGCCGCAACGACCGCGACCCGCGCCTGGTCGACCGCTTCGAGCTCTTCATCGCGCGCAACGAGATCGCGAACGCGTTCTCGGAGCTGAACGACCCAGAGGACCAGCGGGAGCGCTTCCAGGGGCAGCTCGCGGCGCGTGCGGCCGGCGACGAGGAGGCGCATGCAATGGACGAGGACTACGTTCGCGCGCTCGAGTACGGACTGCCGCCGACGGCCGGAGAGGGGATCGGGATCGACCGCCTCATCATGCTGCTCACCGGCGCAACGTCCATTCGCGAGGTGATCCTGTTCCCGCACCTGCGGCCGGAGACACGGGCGTGATCTGGGAGCTCTTCGTCGGCCTGCGCTACTTGCGTGGACGGCGGAAGTCGTCGCCGCTGTCGCTCATCTCCATGATCTCGCTCGTGGGCGTCACGATCGGCGTCGCGACGCTGTTGATCGTGCTCGGAGTCATGACCGGGCTCGAGCGCGACCTGCGCGACAAGATCCTCGGCTTCAACCCGCACATCACGGTCACCAGCTACAGCGGCCCGCTCGACGAGTGGCGCGACGCCCTGAAGCGCGTGCGTGGCGTCGACGGCGTCGTGGCCGCCGGCCCGGTCGTCTACGGGCAGGCGATGGTCGCCCTCGGCCGGGGCGTGTCGGGCGTCGTCGTGCGCGCGATCGATCCCGCGGCGGGCGACGTGGTCGTCGACGTCGAGCACCACCTGCGCAAGGGATCGCTCGGGGCGCTCAGCACGCCCCACGAGGTGACCCTGCCGCCGGAGGAAGGGGGCGGACGGGTGCAGCTCGGCGCGATCCTCATCGGGCAGGAGCTGGCGCGCCAGCTCGGCGTGACCGTCGGTGACACCGTGAACGTGATCTCGCCGCTCGGTACGCCGGGGCCGGCGGGCATGGTGCCGCGCATCAAGCGCTTCGTCGTGGGCGGGTTGTTCGACTCCGGCATGTACGACTACGACACGACGCTCGCGTACATGGGCCTCGGCGACGCCCAGAAGTTCTTCGACTTGAAGGACGACGTGAGCGCGCTCGAGGTGCGCGTGCGCGACATCTACACGGCGCGTGAGGTCGCGCGCGGGCTCGAGGGTGCGCTCGGTGGGTTCCCGTATCGGGCGCGCGATTGGATGGAGGCGAACCGCAACCTCTTCTCGGCCCTGAAGCTCGAAAAGGTGGTGTACGGCATCGTGCTCAGCCTCGTGGTGGTGGTGGCGGCCTTCAACATCCTCGCCACGCTCACCATGGTGGTAAAGGAAAAACGGCGCGACATCGCGATCCTCAAGTCCATGGGCGCGTCGGCCAGCGCCATCGCGCGCGTGTTCGTCCTGAAGGGCGCCGTCATCGGCGTCGCGGGAACGCTGATCGGCAGCGCGCTCGGTCTCGCCGGCTGCTGGGTCCTCGCCCGCTATCAGTTCATCGAGCTGCCGAAGGACGTGTTCCTGGTGACGACGCTGCCGGTGCGGATGGAGCCGCTCAACTTCATCGTCGTGGGGACGGTGTCGATCGCCATCTGCGTGCTGGCCGCCCTGTCGCCGGCGCGACGAGCCGCCAGCCTGGTTCCCGTCGAAGTGATCCGGTATGAGTAGCGGACCATGGCGGGAGGAGGCGCGCCGCTCGTGGAGGCCGTCGGCCTCTCGAAGCGCTATGTCGACGGGCCGACCGAGGTCCAGGTGCTGGATGGGCTCGACCTGCGCATCACCGCGGGCGAGCGCGTCGCCATCGTGGGCGAGTCGGGGGTGGGCAAGAGCACACTCCTCCACCTGCTGGGCGCTCTCGATCGGCCGAGCGGCGGGCGCCTCATGATCAACGGCATCGACGTGTTCGCGCAGGACGAGGAGTCGCTCGCCGCCTTTCGCAACCGCGAGATCGGCTTCGTGTTCCAGTTCCACCAGCTCCTCCCCGACTTCACGGCGCTGGAAAACGTGATGCTGCCGGCGCTGATCGCGCGCGATCCGGCGGGCGCGGCGCGGACGCGCGCCCGCGATCTCCTGGATCGGGTCGGTCTGTCGGAGCGCGGTACGCATCGTCCGGGCGAGTTGTCGGGCGGCGAGCAGCAGCGTGTCGCCGTCGCGCGCTCCGTGATGCGCCGACCGAAGCTCCTCCTGGCCGACGAGCCGACGGGGAACCTCGACCCGGAGACGGGTGAGCGGGTGACGAACGTGCTCCTCGACCTGAACCGCGAGGTCGGCGCCGCGCTGGTCGTGGTGACCCACAACGACCGCTTGGCCGCCGCGATGGAGCACACCCTGCGGCTCGAGGCAGGCCGGGTGCACGACGAGACGGTGACCGCGACGCGTCGCGGTGGAGTCGGTGGCGGCATCGGATGAGCGGGCGGGGGATGTGGGGCGGGCGCTCGGGCGTGCTCGCGATCGCGGGGTGGCTGCTCGCCCTCGGCGCGACTCTGGGCCTCGGCGCGGAGCCGCCGATCCTGCGCATCGACATCAAGGGCAACGTCCGCGTCGAGGAGGATGCGATCCGCGTGCACCTGCAGTCGCAGCCGGGCAAGCCGTTCGACCGCGACACGCTCGACAAGGACATCCGCGCCGTCTACGCGATGGGCTTCTTCGATCAGGTGACGGCCGAGTCGGCGAACGAGCCCCGCGGCGTGGTGATCACCTTCGAGGTGAAGGAGCGACCCCTCGTACGCAGCGTCGAGATCGAGGGCACCGAAGAGGTGAAGAAGGAAGAGGTCGAGGGCGCGCTACGCATCCGCCCGCACACCATTCTCGACCCCGGCAAGGCGCGCGAGGGCATCGAGGCCGCGAAGAAGCTCTACGCCGAGAAGGGGTACCTCGACGCGTCGATCACGTACGAGACGACGCCCGTCGGGGAGAACGAGGTCGACGTCAAGTACAGCGTGACCGAGGGCAGCCTCGTCCGGATCGGTGACATCACCTTCGAGGGCAACGAAGCCTTCAGCAGCCGCACGCTGCGCGGCATCATGCAGACGAAGGAAGAGTCGATCATCTCGTTCATCACCGGGGCGGGGAACCTGAATCGCGACGTCCTCAAGGCGGACGTCGAGCGCCTCACGGCCTGGTACTACGACCACGGCTACGTGACGGTGCACATCGACGAGCCCAAGGTCGAGCGCAAGGAAGAGGAGCTCACGGTCCTCATCAAGATCGAGGAGGGCGCGCAGTTCACCGTCGGGAAGGTCAGCGTCGTCGGCAAGGACGTACCGGAGATCACGCTGGACGTCATGCCGAAGCTCGCGACCAAGCAGGGCGAAACGTTCGAAGCCAGCACGCTCCGCGACGACGTGCAGCTGCTGACGGATCGCATGTCCGAGGACGGCTACGCGTTCGCCAAGATCGACCCCGACACCCAGGTCGACGTGGAGAAGAAGACGGTCGACGTCGTGTTCCAGGTCGATCGCGGCTCGCCGGTCACGGTCGATCGGATCGACGTCACCGGCAACACGAAGACGCGCGACCAGGTCGTCCGGCGCGAGATGCGGCTCCAGGAAGGCGAGCTCTTCTCGGGGACGAAGCTCCGCAAGAGCCGCGAGGCGTTGCAGCGCCTCGGCTTCTTCTCCGAGGTGAACATCACGACCCGCAAGGGCGCCGTCGAGGACAAGATGAACGTGGTCGTCGACGTGAAGGAAGCGCAGACGGGCTCCTTCAGCGCGGGCGCCGGCTTCAGCTCCGCGGACAGCCTGCTCTTCAACGTCCGCATCCAGGAGAACAACCTCTTCGGCCGCGGGCAGCGCCTCGTCGTCAACGCCGACGTCGGCTCGGTGCGCCGCAACATCATCCTGTCGTTCACGGAGCCGTACTTCCGCGGCACGCCGCTCACCGTCGGTCTCGACGCGTTCAGCTGGCGCTTGCGCTTCGACGAGTTCGCCCGTGAGGGCACGGGCGGCAGCATCTCGTTCACCTACCCGGTGACGGCGTGGGGCTACGACAACCTCTGGGGCTTCCCGCTCGAGGACATTCGCGCGGGGATCGACTACCGGATCGAGCAAGCGAGGATCAACGACATCGGCTTCGACGCCCCGAAGTCGATCCGCATCGAGGAGGGGACGAGCTTCATCAGCAGCGTGACCCCGCGCCTGACGCGGAACACGCTCAACCACTCCTTCGATCCGACGGCCGGTTCGGTCCAGGACGTGTCGGTCGAGGTCGCGGGCCTCGGCGGCGATCGTTTCCTCAAGGCGGAAGCGAAGGGGAAGTGGTACTACACCTTCCTGCACTCGAAGGAGTGGGGCGACTTCACGTACTCGTTCGGCGCCCAGCTCGCATACGGCTTCGGCAACGAAGGCCTCGATGGCCAGTCCCTGCCGCTCTTCGAACGCTTCTTCCCGGGCGGCATCAACACGATCCGCGGCTTCGAGAGCCGGTCGCTGGGGCCGTACGAGGGGCGCAAGAACCGCTTCGGAGTAACCATCTCCACGACCCCGATCGGCGGCAGCTCGCAGTACATCCTCAACAACGAAGTGATCTTTCCGATCGTGCAATCGATCGGGTTGAAAGGCGTCGCGTTCGTCGACGCCGGCAATGCGTTCGGCGACGACGGCTTCACCCTCGACCAGGTGCGTGTCGCGACCGGTCTCGGGCTCCGCTGGCTGTCGCCGCTGGGTCCGCTGCGGGTCGAGGCCGGCGTGCCGCTCAAGGACAAGCCGCACGACCACAAGAGCCTGATTCTCTTCTCGTTCGGGGGACCGTTCCAGTTCTAAGGAGACAAGAGGTGATGATGAAGCACGGTACCATCTTCGTGTCCGCGATCGCGCTCGTGCTCGCCGCCGCCATGTGGGCGAGCGCCGCCGACATCAAGATCGCGGTCGTCGACATGCAGCGCGCCCTCAACGAATGCGACGCGGGCAAGCGGGCCAAGGATCAAGTGAAGGCCAAGTTCGAGAAGGCGCAGGACCAGCTGAAGAAGCAGCGCGACGAGCTCGACAAGGCGCGCGAGGAGTTCGACAAGAAGGCGCTCGTCCTGAAGGAGGATCAGCGGCGCGACCTGGAGAAGGAGCTCGAATCGAAGACGCTCGATTTCAAGCGCAAATACGAGGACTTCCAGCGCGACCTCAAGCGCACCGACGGCGAGCTCACGTCCGGCATCGTGGAGCAGATCTACGGCATCGTCGCGGAATACGGTAAGGAGCACGCGTATACGGTCGTGCTCGAGGCATCGAGCGGATCCCTGCTCTACAGCGACAAGTCGACCGACATCACCGACGAGGTCATCAAGTTGTACAACGCCAATCCGAACAAGGCGCGCGCCGGAGGCAAGCGCCTGCCGGGGGTCGTGCCGGGTGGCGCCCCCGACGGCGGTGGCGGGGAGTAGTCACGAGCGCCGAGCTGATAGCCGAGAGTGCGACGGGCGCACGGCGCTTCCCGCTGCGGCTCGTCGATCGGGTGACCGACGTCCAGCGCGGTACGCGCGCCACGGGGCGTAAGCTCGTCTCCGCGAACGATCCGTACTTCGCAGGGCACTTCCCAGGCGCGCCGGTGTTCCCGGGCGTCCTTCTGTGCGAGGCGATCGCACAGCTGGGCGCCCTCGCCGTCGGCGAGGGCGAGGACGTGGCGCTCGGGGCGGTGCATCGAGCGCGCTTTCGGCGGCCCGTCCTGCCGGGCGACATCCTCGACCTCTCGGTCGAGGTCGTGCGGGCGTCGGCGCCGCTACGGGTGCGGGGCGTCGTGACGAGCGGCGCCGCGCCGATCGCGGAGGTCGAGCTGAGCCTCGAGCCGCCGCGGGGGGCCCGCGTCCATCCGGCCGCGGTCGTGTCGCGCGGTGCGGAGCTGGCGCCCGGCGTACGGGTGGGACCCTACGCCACGATCGGCGCGAACGTCCGGCTCGGCGCCGGGACGTGGGTCGGCGCGCACGCCGTCGTCACGGGACCGACGACGCTCGGCGAGCGCAACCGGGTGTTCCCGTTCGCCGCCGTCGGCACGCCGCCGCAGGACCTCAAGTACCGCGACGAGCCTTCGCGACTGGAGATGGGGGACGACAACAACATCCGCGAGCACTCCTCGGTGCACCGGGGGACCGAAGGCGGCGGCAACGTGACGCGGATCGGGAGCGGATGCCTCCTCATGGTCTCGGCGCACATCGGCCACGACAGCCAGCTCGGGAGCAACATCGTCGTCGCCGCCGGCGCGGCAATCGGCGGCCACGTCGTCATCCAGGACTTCGCGATCATCGGCGGCCTCGTCGGCGTGCATCAGTTCGCACGTGTCGGCGAGTCGGCGCTCTGCGCCGCCGGGGCGATGGTGTCCTCGGACGTGCCGCCGTTCTGTACGGTCGCGGGCGATCGGGCACGCCTCTTCGGCCTCAACACGGTCGGGCTCCAGCGGCGTGGCATCTCGGCCGACGCGATGCGCGCCTTGAAGCACGCGTATCGCACGCTCTTCCAGGGTGGCGGAATGCGCGACAGCGCGCGGGAGCGCGCGCGGGCCGAGGGCGGGCACGTCCCGGAGGTGGAGCGGCTCGTACGGTTCGTCGAGACGTCGACGCGGGGGGTGTGCCGATGAGCGCGCCCGAACGCATCGGTCTCATCGCCGGGAGCGGGCAGTTCCCCGTCCTGTTCGCGCGCACGGCACGCCGCCGCGGGGTCGAGGTGCTCGCGGTCGCGCACCGGGGAGAGACCGCGCCGGAGCTGGTGCATCACGTGAAGGCGATCACCTGGGTCCAGCCCGGCCAGCTCCAGGCCGTCATCGACGCCCTGAAGGCACACCAGGTCACGCGGACGGTGATGGTCGGCGGCGTCACGAAGCCCGGCTTCTTCCGGGAGATCCGCCCCGATGCCCGTGCCCTCACGGCCATTGCACGGGTCGGCAAGCTGCGCGACGATCTGCTCCTGCGCACGATTGCGGCCGAGATCGAATCGGAAGGCATCCGCGTGGTGGAGTCGACGACGTACTTGGAGGAGATCGTTCCCGCCCCGGGCGTGCTCGGCACCCGGGAGCCGACCGCCGAGGAGTGGGCCGACATCCGCTTCGGCTTCCAGGTGGTGAAGGTGATCGGCCGGTTCGACATCGGTCAGAGCGTCGTCGTGCGCGGCGGTACGGTGATGGCCGTGGAGGGCATCGAGGGCACCGACGCGACGATTCGGCGCGCCGGCCAGCTCGTGAACGGCGACATCGTCGTGGTGAAGGCGTCGAAGCCGATCCAGGATCTGCGCTTCGACCTGCCCGCGATCGGACCCGAGACGATCCGCACGATCGCCGAGGTCCGCGGTCGCGTGCTGGCGGTGGAGGCGGGCCGCACGATCGTCCTGGAACGGGCGCAGACGATCGCCCTCGCCAACGACGCGAAGATCGCCGTCGTGGCCGTCGATCCCGCCGCCATGGGGGAGACGTGAGCCGGCTGCGCGTCGCGGTCGTGGGGGTGGGCTACCTCGGGCGCTTCCACGCGCTCAAGTACGCTGCGCATCCCGACGTCGACCTGGTTGCGGTGGTCGACGTCGACGAAGACCGGTGCCGCGCCGTCGCCACCGAGGTCGGGGCGACCCCGTACATGGATCACGCAGAGCTCGCCGGGCGCGTCGATTGCGCAACGGTCTCGGTCAACACACAGCATCATCATGCGGTTGCGCGCGACCTGCTGCGGGCGGGGATCGATCTCCTGATCGAGAAGCCGCTCACGACCACCGTCGAGCAGGGCAAGGAGCTCCTGGAGCTCGCCGTGCGCGGCGGCTTGGTGCTCCAGGTCGGCCACCTCGAGCGCTTCAACCCCGCGATCCGGGCGATCGAGGGTCTCATCGTCCAGCCGCGGTTCATCGAGTGCCAGCGGATGGCGCCGTTCACCGAGCGCGGGACCGACGTCGACGTCGTGCTCGACGTCATGATCCACGACATCGACCTGCTGCTGGCGATGGTGCCATCGCCCTTGCGCGCGGTCGAGGCGATCGGCGTGCCGGTGCTGACGCCGTCGGTGGACATCGCGAACGCACGCCTGCGCTTCGCCAACGGCTGCATCGCCAACGTGACCGCGAGCCGCGTGTCGCTCAAGCGCGAGCGCAAGTTCCGCGTCTTCCAGGCCGACGGCTACTTCTCGGTCGACTTCGATCAACGACAGGTGCGCGTGTGCCGGCGCGAGGCCGGCAACGGCGGGCGGCCGCAGCTCTCCTTCGAGCAGCTCGACGTCCCCCCGGGCGACGCGCTCGCCGTCGAGATCGCCGCGTTCGTCCGCGCGGTCGAGGCCCGCGAGACGCCGCCGGTGACGGGCTGGGACGGTCTTCGCGCGCTCGAGGTGGCACACGTGGTGCGCGAGAGCGTCGAGACGGAGGTCCGGGCCGCGCAGTTCGCCATCGGGGAGTGATGGCGACCAGCGGTGCGTCGCGAGCCGTGACCTCGCCTGCCACGAGCCGGGTGCTCATGGTGGCGGGAGAGGCGTCCGGCGACGTCCACGGCGCCGATTTCCTGCGCGCCCTGCGCACGCGGGTGCCCGACCTCGAGGTGTTCGGGATCGGCGGCGCCGGGCTGCGCACGGCGGGGATGCGCACCATCGGCGATGCGGGCGAGATCTCGACCATCGGACTCGTCGAGGGCGCGAGCCGCTTGCGCGCCCTCGTGCGCCTCTATCGGGCGCTCGTGCACACGCTGCGAACCGAACCGCCCGACCTCTGCGTCCTCGTCGACTTTCCCGAGTTCAACCTGCGCGTCGCACGGGCCGCCAAGCGCGCCGGCGTCCCGGTTCTCTACTACATCGGCCCCCAGGTCTGGGCCTGGCGCCGGGGGCGCGTGCGGACGATCGCTCGCCGGGTCGATCGGCTGGCCGTCGTGTTCCCGTTCGAGCCGGAGCTGTACGCCGGCCAGGGGTGCGCGGTCGAGTTCGTCGGGCATCCGTTGCTCGACCGCGCGCGTGCGACCCGAGCGCGCGACGCGACGCTGCGCGAACACGGTCTCGACCCCGCGAAGTCGCTCGTCGTTCTGCTGCCAGGGAGCCGATCGAAGGAGATCGACTACCTCCTGCCGGACATGCTGGGCGCGGTGCGCGAGCTGGCGGTCGCTCGCGACCGCCAGTTCGCGCTCGCGCTCGCGCACACGGTCGCGCACAGCGAGGTCGAGCCGTTCGTCCGCCGGGCCGGCGTCGACGTGCCGGTCATCGCCGGCGACACGTACAATCTCGTGGCCGCGGCCGACATTGCGCTGGTGACGTCGGGCACGGCGACGCTCGAGTGCGCGCTCCTCGAGTGTCCGATGGTGATCGTGTATCGGACGGCGGCGCTGACGTACGCCGTCGGGCGCATCCTCATCCGCGGCGTCGAGCACATCGGCATGCCGAACATCGTCGCGGGGCGCGAGATCGTCCCCGAGCTCCTGCAGGGGCAGGCGACGAGCACGCGCATCGCCGCCACCGCGCGTGCCATCCTGGAGACGCCGGGACGCCGGGCGGCAATGCTGGCCGACCTGCGCTCGGTGCGTGCGCGCCTCGGGCGTGGTGGAGCGGCGGCGCGCGCGGCCGACATCGCCGCGGAGATGCTGGGAGTCCCGGCGTGAAGACGTACCAGCGCCTGTTGCGCTATCTGCGACCGCACGTCTGGCCGCGCGGCGTCGCAGCCGTGGCCTGCATGCTCGCCTTCAGCGCGCTCGAGAGCTCGGTGCCCTTCGTCGTGCGCTACGTGGTGGGACAGGTGTTCTTCCAGAGGCGGGGCGACGTCCTGGCCCTGGCGGTGGCCGTCGTGCTCGGGGTCGGTCTCCTGCGCGGCGCGCTCGGCTTCGGGGCGAGCTATCTCATGGACTGGGTCGGGCAGCGCATCATCACCGATCTGCGCAACGAGCTCACCCGGCACATGCAGCGCCTCGACCTGGCATTCTTCAACAAGCAGCGCGCCGGACAGCTCGTGTCGCGGGTCACCGCCGACGTGACGCTCGTGCGGAACGCCGTGACGGACGCCGTCAAGTCGGTCTTCCAGGACCTCACGACGCTCGTCGGCTTGTGCGCCGTGGCGATCAAGATGGACTGGGTCCTGGCGGTGATGGGTCTCCTCCTCTTCCCGGTGGCCGCGCTGCCGATCCGGTACTTCTCGACGCAGCTGCGGCTGACCAGCCGGCGCCAGCAGCAGGAAACCGGGCGCTTGAACGCCATCCTGCACGAGAACATCCAGGGCAACCGGGTCGTGAAGGCATTCGGGCAGGAAGCGTTCGAGGCGGGCCGCCTGCAGGCGCAGGACGAGCGGATCTTTCAGCTCTTCATGCGCAGCAGCCGCATCCGCTCGCTGCCGATCACCGAAGTGCTGGCGGGCTTCGCGATCGCCGCCATCATCTGGTACGGCGGATCGAGCGTCATCGCTGGCACGCGACAGCCACAGGATTTCCTCGCCTTCCTCATCACGATCGTGCTGCTCTACGAGCCCTTCAAGAAGCTCGTCCGCACCAACTACACGATCCAGCAGGGGCTCGCCGGCGCCGAGCGCGCGTTCTCGCTGCTCGACGTCCAGCCCGAGGTGGTCGATCGGCCCGGCGTGCGCGAGATCGACGGGGTGCGCGACGGCATCGAGTTCCACGGCGTGGAGTTCTCCTACGAGCCGGGCGAGCCAGTGCTGCGCGACATCGACCTTCGCATCGCCGCGGGCGACCTGGTGGCCCTGGTCGGCATGAGCGGCGGCGGCAAGAGCACGCTCGCAGACCTGATCCCGCGATTCTACGACGTCACCAAAGGACGAATCACCATCGACGGCGTCGACGTCCGCGACGTCACGCTCGCGAGCCTTCGGCGCCAGATGGCCCTCGTCACGCAGTTCACGTTCCTGTTCAACGACACGGTGCGGAGCAACATCGCGTTCGGCGACCTGTCGCGTCCGCTCGAGGAGATCGTCGCGGCGGCCCGCGCGGCCAACGCCCACGACTTCATCAGTGCCCTGCCGCAGGGGTACGAGACGCCGATCGGCGACCTCGGTGTACGCCTATCGGGCGGCCAGCGGCAACGGCTCGCGATCGCGCGGGCGATCCTGAAGAACGCGCCGATCCTCATCCTGGACGAGGCGACCTCGGCGCTCGACACCGAGTCGGAGGGCCTCGTGCAGGAAGCGCTCGATCGGCTGATGGAGAGCCGCACGAGCCTCGTGGTCGCCCACCGGTTGTCGACGGTCCGCCACGCCGACCTGATCGTGGTCCTCTCGCACGGGCGCATCGTCGAGCGCGGTACGCACGAGGAGCTGCTGGCGCTGGGCCGGGAGTACCGCAAGCTGTACGAGCTCCAGTTCGGCGACACGGACGGCGGCAACGGGCGCGACGTCGCGCGCGCGGCGGGGCAGTAGGCGGTCGTGGGATGGGTCGGGCTCGGGCCGAGGTCGGCCGGGTGAGCGGAGGGCTGGTCGGGGGTCTGTATCGCGCGACGATGTCGCTCGCCGCGGCGGGCGCGCGCGTCGCGAGCACGCTCCCCGCCGCGCCGACGTCGTGGCGCGGGCTCGGCGATCGTCTCGGTCGGCTCGGCCGCGACGAGCAGGTTCTCACCGCGGGTGTGAGCGCCCTCTGGCTCCACGCCGCGTCGGTCGGCGAGCTGAACGCGGTGCGCGGGCTCGCCACCCAGCTCCGCAGTCGCTTCGCGGGCCGTGCGTTCATCGTCTCGACGCTGACGCGCACCGGGCTCGCGCTGGCGCGGACGATGCCCGAGGCGCACCTGGCGCTCCTGTTGCCGCTCGATGCGCCGGCGGTGGTGGAGCGCGTGCTCGCCCGCGTCCGTCTCGATGCGTTCTTCTTCACGGAGACCGAGATCTGGCCGGTGTGGCTGTCGGCGCTGGCGGACGCGGGCGTGCCGACGTTCATGGTGAGCGGGCGCGTGAGCGAGCGCACGGCGGCGCGGGCCCGCCTCCTCCGGCCCGTCTACCAGCACGCGCTCGCACAGGTGACCTGCTGCATGCAGACCCAGGAGGACGCGGCGCGGGTCGTGGCGCTCGGGGCGGATCCGCTACGCGTGCACGTGGCGGGGAGCCTCAAGTTCGACGCTGCCGAGGGCGCGATCCCGGACGAGGTCCGGCGCCTGGGCGAGATCGTCGGCGCGGCCGGCCGGCGGATGATCGTCGCCGGCAGCACCCACGACGGCGAGGAAGCGGCCCTCCTCGACGCCTACGACCGCGTGGTGCGCGGCCATCGCGACGTGGTGCTGCTGCTCGCGCCGCGCCACCCGGAGCGGATCGAGAGCGTCGCCGGGCTCGTCACGCAGCGGCGCTTGTCGCTCGTGCGCTACCGCGCCCTCGTCGGCTCACCCGGCGCCGGCCTGCCCGAGGGACCGGTGGTCGTGCTGCTCGACGCCGTGGGGCCGCTCGCGCACTGCTACGCGATGGGCGCGGTCGCCTTCGTGGGAGGAAGCCTCGTGCCGGTCGGTGGCCACAACGTCCTCGAGCCGGCCCGAGCGGCGCGGCCGGTGATCGTAGGCCCGCACACCGCGAACGCGCGCGAGGTCGTCGAGCGGCTCGTCGACGCGCGCGGCGCGGTGCGCGTCGAGTCGGCCGACGCGCTCGCGTGGACGCTCGATCACCTGCTGGCGAATCCGGACGAGGCGGCGGTGATGGGGCGCCGCGCTCAGGCGGTCGCGCAGACGGGGCAGGGCGCGATCGAGCGGCACATGAAGATCATCGCGGCGCGCCTCTCGTCCGCGACCTTCGCGCGAGAGGGAGGGCCGCCGTGAACGGGATCGCGGGCCGGTTGGGGGCGCTCGTCGAGACGTCGTGGGAGGGCGCCACCGCCGGGCAACGCCTGGTCAGCGCGGCGCTGCGCCCGGCGAGCCTCGCGTACGGCGCGGTGGTCGCCGTCCGCAATCGCCTCTACGACCTCGGAGCGCTGCGCAGCGAGCGCGTGCCGGCGCGTGTCGTCGGCGTCGGCAACCTGACCGTCGGCGGGAGTGGCAAGACGCCGACGGCGCTCTGGCTCGCCGAAGCCCTCGGCGCCCGCGGTCGCCGCGTCGCCATCGTCTCGCGCGGGTACGGGAAGACGAAGCCCGGCGTCGTGATCGTCGGGGTCGACGGTCGCCCGCTCGTCGCACCGTCGGACGGCGGTGACGAGGCCGTGCTCGCCGCGATGCGGGTTCCCGTTCCCGTCATCACCTGCGAGCGTC
The DNA here is from genome assembly GCA_035577985.1 of Candidatus Eisenbacteria bacterium. Taxonomy (NCBI): domain Bacteria; phylum Candidatus Eiseniibacteriota; species Candidatus Eiseniibacteriota bacterium. Next base: position 31,395 of record DATJZY010000170.1, on the reverse strand, counting down.
GCGTCATGGCGGCGCGTGTCGCCTGCGAGCGATTCGCGTGCGACACGATCGTGCTCGACGACGGGTTCCAGCATCGTGCCCTGGCGCGCGACGTGGACATCGTGCTGGTGCCCGAGGGCGGGCTGCCGCGCGCGCTCCTCCCGGCCGGTCCGCTGCGCGAGCCGGCGGCGTCCCTGCGACGCGCGCAGGCGGTGCTGGCGCTCGGCGACGAGCGCCGCGTGCCGCCACGTCCCGCCGCACCGCCGGGCATCCCGACCTTCGTGGGCCGCATCGTACCCACCGCCGCCGTCCTGCTCGGCGATGGTCGCCTCGTCGCGCACGATCTCGGCATCCTGCCCAAACGCAGAGTGGTCGCGGTGGCCGGCGTGGCGCGCCCCGAGCGCTTCTGGACGTTGCTCGACCGCCTGGGCGTCGACGTCGCGGTGCGCCTCGCGCTACCCGATCACGCGCCGTACGACGCCGCGACGCTGGCCGCCCTGCGGGCGGCGATCGGATCGGAGGGACGCGCGGTCGTCACCACGGAGAAGGATCTCGTCAAGCTGGCGGGGCTGGGCGGCGTCGACGCGCTTCGCCTGTGCGCCGTCCGCGTCGGGGTCGAGATCGAGGAATCGGAGCGTCTTCTCGATCTGGTCGCGCCCCCGATCGAAGTGGAATTGCACCCCGATTGACGCTATCGCAGGGCTCGAATCCGGAGGGAACGGCGATGGCCATCGATCAGCAGCTCCTGGACCTGCTCGCCTGCCCGCAGTGCAAGGGCGAGGTGCGGCTGGTCGAGACGAAGGACGCGCTCGTCTGCGAGGCGTGCAAGCTCCGCTACGCCATCAACGACGACATCCCGAACATGTTGATCGATGAGGCGACCCGCATCGACTGAAGCCGGCACGGGCCCGGCCGTCGTGGTCCCGCAGACGAGCTTCCTCGGTGACGTCGTGTTGACGACTCCGCTCCTCTCCGCGCTGCGGGAGCGGATGCGCCCGCGGCGGCTCGTCGTGGTCGTGCGTCCGGAAGCGGTGCCGCTCGTTCGCGGGCATCCGGCCGTCGACGAGGTGCTGGTCGACGACAAGCGCGGGCGCGAGCGCGGGCTCGTGGGCGGCCTCCGCGTCGCCCGCCGCCTGCGCGCCGAGGCCTTCGACCTCGCGGTGTCGCCGCATCGCTCGCTGCGGACGGCGGTGATCCTCGCGGCGGCGCGCATCCCGCGGCGGATCGGCTTCGAGCAGAGCCGCGGGGCGTTCCTCTTCCACGAACGCGTGAGGCGCGATCTCGCGCGGCACGACGTCGAGCGAAACCTCGCGCTGATGACCCCGTTGGGCGGGGTCACTGGAGCGCCGGTCCTCCACGTCCCCGTGCAGCCGGAGGCCGCGGAGCGCGCGCGCGCGCTGCTGCCGGCCGGCGCCGGAGCGCTCGTGGCGATGGCGCCCGGATCGGTCTGGGCCACCAAGCGCTGGCGACCCGAGGGTTTCGCCGCCGTTGCGAGGCGGCTCGCGGCCGAGGGCGCGCGCGTGGTGCTCGTGGGTGCGCCGGCCGACGTACCACTCTGCGACGAGGTCGTCGCGCGGGCGGGCGGGGCGGCGACCTCGCTCGCGGGACGCACCGACCTCGCGACGCTCGTGGCCGTCATCGACCGGGCGGTGGTGCTGGTCGGCAACGACAGCGCCCCGATGCACGTCGCCTGTGCGCGCGACGTGCCCGTGGTCGCGGTCTTCTGCGCCACCACTCCGGCGCTCGGCTACGGGCCGTACGGTGCGCGCACGCGCGTGGTCGAGGTCGATCTCGCCTGTCGCCCGTGCGGCCGCCACGGCGGCCGGCGCTGTCCACGCGGCACCGAGGACTGCATGCGGCTGGTCGAGCCGGACGCGGTGGTCCGCGCGGTGCAGGTCGTGCGGCGCGCGGAGAGCGCCGCATGAGCGCGCCGGACGCAGCGCGCATCGCCGCCGTCGTGGTGGTGGCGCGGGGCAGGGAGGAGCTGCCGCGCGCGCTCGAGCGCGCGGCGTGGGCCGACGAGCGCGTCGTGCTCGACCCGGCGGACCGGGCGGCCGGCGTGCAGCTTCCCGCGCACGTCGTGCGCATCGTCGATCCTGGTGCGCTCGACCGGGCGGTTTCGGCGCCGTGGGTCGTCCTGCTCGGCGAGGACGAGGTGCTGGACGATCGCGGTGTTCGCGCGGTGCGCGGCGCGATCGGGCACGCCGGCGGCGAAGCGCTGGCGCTCGGCGTCATGACGCGGACGCTGGCCCTCGAGCTCGCGAGCGCGCCCAGCATCCTGGTCGCGCCGCGGGGCACGCCCATCGTCGTCCAGCGGGGCGCGGCGGTGGGGTTCGACGGGCGCGGGCTCCGCGTGCGACGCATCGACGCCTCGGTCGTCCGCGAGCGCGGCCACACGCTCACCACGGCGCTCGAGATCCTGGACGGCGACGCGGCGACGGCCGCCGCACTCGCGGATCGCAGCGGGCGCACGGGCCGGGGTGTCGTGTGGCGGTCGGCGGCGGCGATGGTCCGGGTGCTGCTTGCCCGCTCGCCCGCGGGGCCGCTCGGGCTCGGACGCTGGGTGCTCGCCGTGCTCGACGGCTATCGTGTCGTCGTCAGCCAGGCGAAGCTGTGGGAGCGCCGGCGCGACCACCCGGTGGAGGTCGCGTGACGCCGCCGGCCGGGTACACCTGGCTCGCCGACGGCCCGCGCCGCGCGGTGATCCGGGACGACCTCGTCGCTGCGCTCGCGCCGTGGCTGCTCGCGCCCGAGCTGGGGCCGCCCGCGGGCGCCGAGCGATTGGGGGCCGGCCGAGGCGCGGCCTACCGGGTTCGCATCGCCGGGGCTCCGTCGGCGGTCGTGCGGATCGGGCGGCGCGGCGGCGCGCTCGGGCGGCTCGTGAGGGAGACGTACCTCGGCATGCGACCGCGTCCCTGGCGTGAGCTCGCCGTATCGCTCGCGGCGCGCCTGAAGGGAGCGCCGGTCCCCGAGGTGCTCGCGGCGCGCGTGGACGGCTGGATCGCGTATCGGAGCGCGATCGTGACGGCGGAGATCCCGGACGCGCGCACGGCGGTCGAAGCGCTCCGGGGAGCCGAGGGAGAGGCACGCCTGCGCATCGCGCGCGCTGCCGGTGCCGCGGTGGCGCGGCTCCACGACGCAGGCGTGCAGCACGCGGATCTCAACCTCACGAACATCCTCGTGACGGAGAACGGCGGGACGATCGTCGACCTCGACCGCGCACGCGTCGTGCCGGGATCGCTCGGCGGATCGGCGCGCCGCCGAAACCTCGCGCGGCTGTGTCGATCGGCGAAGAAGCTCGATCCGTCCGGGGCGCTGATCGATCGGGAGACGCGGCAAGCCTTCGATCGCGCGTATGGCGCGCCGGCGGGGGCGCCGTGCGGCTCCTGATCGTGCTGCCGGGCGCGCTCGGCGACGTCATCCGCGCGCTGCCGCTGCTGGGACGCCTGCGGCGCGCGCATCCGGGCGCGACGCTCGCGTGGGTCGTCGAGCCGCTCTCGCTGCCACTCCTCGAAGGACACCCGTGGCTCGACCGCGTGCACCGTCTGGAGCGAGGTCGGCGCGTGCGCGGCCTCGTGCGCGCCGCGCGCGAGATCCGCGCCGCGCGCTACGACGTCGCCCTCGACCTCGGCCGGGGGGCGAAGAGCGCGCTGCTCGCGCGGGCCTCGGCCGCGGGGCGCCGCATCGGCTTTGCCCGCGGCGAAGCGCGTGAAGGGAGCTGGGTCGTCTCCACGGAGCGTCTGCCGCCGCAAGGCGTGACGCGCTCGAAGCTCGAGCAGTTCCTCGCCTTCGGGGACGCGATCGGCGCGACCGACCACGCGATCGGGTTCGGGCTCGCCCCGAGCGCGGCCGAAGCGGCCGAGGCCGCTACGCTCCTCGGCGACGACCCGCGACCGATCGTCGCCGCCTGCGTCGGCTCCTCGTGCCCGAGCCGGCGGTGGTGGCCGGAACGCACGGCGGCGGTGCTCGACGCGCTGGCGGCTCGCCATGGCACGCGGGCCGTGGTTCTCGGGACGGCGGCGGACACCGCGTTCGCCGGGCGGGTGGTCGGCGCCGCGCAGAGCGTGGTGACGAACCTCGCCGGTCGGACGTCGGTGCGGCAGCTCCTCGCCGTCCTCGCCCGCGCGCGACTCGCCTTCGGTCCCGACTCGGGGGCGCTCCACCTCGCGGCTGCGCTCGGCGTGCGCGTCGTCTCGCTCTGGGGCGCGACCAGCGCGCTGCGCTCGGCGCCGTTCGGTTCGGAGCGGTGGGCGATCGCCGGGACCGCGCCCTGCAGCCCGTGCTTTCTCGCCCGGTGCCCCATCGGCCGCGTGTGCATGACGACGATCGAGGTCGGCGCCGTGGTGGCGTCGGCGAGCGAGGCTGCGGTCGCGTGAGCGCGGGCCGGCAGCTCGTGCGCTGGCGGTGCGAGGGGTGGCGCGGTCTCGTGCGACTCGGTGAGCTCGGCCCGGCGACGTGGCTCCGTGCGGCCGAGGCGGCCGGGGAGGGACGCGGCTCGCGCCACGCGCGGACGATCGCGACGACGCAGGCGGGCGGCACCTTCTGGTTGAAGGTCTACCCGCGACCGGACGGCTACCGCGCGCGCCGCGCGGCCCGCATGATGGCCGCGCTCCCGCGCGCAGGCCTGGCGGCGCCGGAGGTGGTCCTCGTCGGGACGCGCGACGGTGACGGGCTCCTCGTGACACGCGACGCGGGCGGGGTGCCACTCGCCGAGAGCCTCGCGGTCGCGGGGCGCTCGCGGCAGGAGAAGTGGGGCCGTCTCCGCGCGCTCGGCCGCGCCGTCGCGGCGCTCCATGGCGCCGGGTTCGTCCACGGCGACCTCGTGCCCTCCAACGTCCAGGTGCGCGGCGAGGATCACGTCTTCCTCGATCACGATCGCACGCGCCGCAGCCACCTCCTCGTCTGGTGGCAGGGACGGCGCAACCTCGTGCAGCTCGGCCGCTTCGTCGTCGACGGGATCGGCACCACGGATCGGGCGCGGGTCTTCGCGGCCTACGCGGACGCGCGCGGGCTCGGGTGGCGCGCCCGGCGTCGGCTCGTGCGCTGGGTGGTCGAGAAGACCATCGAGCGCCGATGTGCGATCGACCACATCGCGCCGGACGTCGCGCGGCGGGCGGGCTTCGCGCGCCTCATGCGGAGCGGCGGTCCGCTCGCGCCCGGGGGAACCGCGGCGTGAGGCGCCTCTTCGTCACGCTCGCGCACCCGCAGCATGCCGGCATGTGGCGCGCGCTGCGCGTCCTCGCGGACGCCGCCCCTGCGCACGGCTGGGAGCTGCGCTACGCCGTTCCCGCCTGGCACGACCTCATCACGACGACGGGGATCCCGCCCGAGCACGTGACGGTCGTTCGCGGTCTCGGAGCCTGGCGGCGCCTGAGCGCGCGGGCGACGTTGCCCGCGACGCTCGCCCGCCTCGTGCGCGCGGCGCGCGGATCGCACGCGTTCTACTCGACCACGCTCTCGACGTTTCCGCACTGCTGGCTGGCGGGGCGGCTGCTCGGGATCCCGCAGGTGGTCCACGTCTACTCGAGCTACGGCGAGGCGCGGCCGTATCGAAAGCACCTGCTCGGGCGCGCCCGGCACGTGATCGCGCCGTCGGCGGATTCGCTGCGGCTCGCCGAGCAGGCGCTCGGCGGCTTCGCGCCCGGGACGCGTGCGCGCGTCGCCTACAACGGCATGGACGTCGAGCGGATCCGCCGCGAGGCGGCCGCGGCGGTACCGCCGGGGATCGCGCCGCCGCGCGCGCCGTCGATCGGCATGGTGGGGAACCTCGACTGGCGGAAGAACCCGACGTGCCTCGTCGAGGCCACGCCGGCGATCCGTGCGGCCGTCCCCGACCTGACGGTGCTCCTGGTCGGCGCCTTCCCGGACGCCGGGACCGAGGCGCGCGTACGCGGGCGCATCGCCGAGCTCGGTCTCTCGGACGTCGTGCGGACGACGGGCTTCCTCGCGAACCCGTTTCCGATCGTGCAGCGCCTCGATGTGCTCGTGCATCCGGCCCTCCGCGATCCGTTCCCTCTCGCGCTGCTCGAAGCGATGGCGCTCGCCCGCCCGATCGTGGCGACCGCGGTGGGCGGCATTCCCGAAATGCTGGTCGACGGCGAGAGCGGACGGCTCGTGCCGCCCGAAGATCCCGCGGCGCTCGCGCGCGCCGTGGTGGCGCTCCTCCATGACGCGCCGGGCCGGGCACGGATGGGAGCGGCCGCCTACCACCGGCTGGCGACGGTCTTCACGCTCGAAGGATTCGCCGCCACGATGTTCGGCGCCTTCGACGAGGCGGTGCGCGACGGGCGGGCGGCATGAAGCCCGAGGTGAGCGTCGTCGTGCCGACCTACAATCGCGCGGCGTTCGTCGAGGCGAGTCTCGAGAGCGTGCTCGCCCAGGAGGCTGTCGCGTTCGAGGTCGTGGTGGTCGACGACGGCTCGCAGGACGACACGCTGGCGCGCCTCGGCCGCATCCGCGATCCGCGCCTGCGGGTACTCCCGGTCGCGCACGGTGGCGTCGGCGCCGCGCGCAACGCGGGCGTCGCCGCGGCGCAGGGCGCGTACGTCGCGTTCCACGATTCGGACGACGTCGCGCTGCCGGGGCGACTCGCGCGGCCGGTCGCGGTGCTGCGCGCGCAGCCCGAGCTCGGCCTGGTGATCCAGAACGGGCGCTTCCTGCCGCCCGACGACGCTCCGCACGGGCCGTCGGAGCCCTGGATCAAACCCGAGGTGACGCGCGCGCTGGTCGGACGCACGATCGGCGTCGCCGAGGTGTTCCGCTGGAACCTTGGCCAGCTGCAGGGCATGTGCTTCACGCGTGCCGCGCTCGACACCGTGGGGCCGTTCGACACGAGCTTCCACATCCTCGACGACCTCGACCTCGTGCTGCGCGTCGCCGCGCGCTTCCCGGCCGTGTTCCTCGACGAGGAGGCGTTCCTGTACCGCCGCCATGGTGGCGGCATCGCGCGCGATCGGGGCACCGTCCGCGAGGAAGCCATCCGGCTGGCCGAGAAGCTCGTCAGCACCCACCCGGAGGTGTTGCCGGTGCTGGGGCGCGACGACTTCCACCGTCGCCAGGCGCGACGGTACGCGCGACTCGCGCGCGCGCGCCAGCGCGCCGGCGACACGCTGGGCGCGCGCGCGGCCCTGAAGCGCGCCCGCGAGCTCCGCCCGATGAACCTCCGCTACCAGCTGGAAGCCCTGTGGCTCCGGCTGCGGCCGCGCCCCTGAGCCGCCCCATGCGGATCGCGTTCATGCATCGCCGGCTCGCCGGCGGCGGCACGGAGGCCGACCTGTGCCGGATGGCGAGCGGGCTCGCGGCCCGAGGGCACGAGCTGCACGTGTTCGTCGCCAAGGCGGACGCGGCGCCGGCGGGCGTCACGGTCCGGCGCGTGCCGATCGTGCGGGCCGGGCGCGTGGCGCGTCTGGTGAGCTTCGCGCTGGCGGCACCCCGCGCAGTGGCGACGGAGCGCTGGGACGTGATCGTGGGCTTCGGGCGGACGCCGCGCCAGGACGTGGTGCGGGTCGGAGGCGGCACGCACCGCAGCTACCTGGCGCGGATGGAGGCCGCGGATCAGCGCGGGCCACGGCGCGGGCCCTACCACCGCGCAGTTCTCTGGCTCGAGCGACGGATGTTCGCGCCCGACGGACATCGTGCGGTGATCGCGGTCTCCCGACGCGTGGCGCGCGAGATCGAGGACGACTACGGGGTCCCCGCGTCGCACGTGCGCGTGCTCTACAACGGCGTCGACCTCGAACGCTTCCATCCGGCGCGCCGGGCGGTCGACGGACGCGCGGTGCGATCCGAGCTCGGCATCGGCGACGGACCGGTGTGCCTGGCGATCGGTACGGGATTCGTGCGCAAGGGGTTCGACATCCTCCTGCGGACGTGGCGGGAGCAGCCACCGGCCGGCGCCGCGCTGCTCCTGGCCGGTGACGACGAGCGGCTGGGGCGCTACCGGCGCGAGGCCGCCGCCGGGGGGCCGGTGCAAGTCCTCGGTCCGCGCGGCGACGTCGACCGCCTTCTCGCCGCCGCCGACGCGGTCGTCGTTCCGTCGCGGCAGGAGGCCTTCGGCAACGTCGTGCTGGAGGCGTGCGCCGCCGGTGTCCCGGTGGTGACCAGCCGCCGAGTCGGCGCCGCGGAGCTGCTGGCGGGCGTGGGTGACGACCTGGTCGTCGACGATCCCGAGGACACGCGCACGCTACGGGACGCGATCGTCCGTGCGCTCGGCCCCGACTGGGCACGGCGGAGCGCAGCGGCGCGATCACGGGCGGAGGAATTCCCGTGGAGCCGGCATCTCGACGAGCTGGAGTCGTTTCTGGGCGAGGTGGCGCGTGCACGCTGAGGGCGACGCGCCGCGCGTGGTGCGGGCGGGGCGGCTACGCGCCGTCGTCGTTGCGGGCGTGGACCTCGTGCGCACCGTGGGACCGGACGGCGATGCGGACCGCTTGCTGACGAGCGCCCGCTGTCACCTGATCAAGTTCCAGCGCAAGGTGGTGGTCGGTCGCATCGTCACCTCGATCGGGCCGCTGTACGTGAAGCGCTACAACGTCCACGCGCTCCGTATCGCGGTGGGGAGCCTCGGGCGCGTCTCGCCCGCCGTGCAGGCGTTTCGCAACGCGCGTGCCCTCGCCGCGCTCGGCATTGCCACCGCGCCGCCGGTCGCCGCCCTCGAGTTCCGTTGGCACGGCTTCCTCACGCGCAGCTTCCTGCTGACGCACGAGGTGCCGGCCGCCGAGACGGCCAACATCGCCTGGCTGCGCCTGCTGGGGTTCGACGATCCGCAGGCCCGCCGGGTCACGCGGCGCGCGTTCACCCGGGCGCTCGGCGCGTTCTTCCGCTCCCTGCACGACGCAGGCGTCTACCACCGGGACTTGAAGGACGTGAACATCCTCGTCGGCGGCGCGCTCTCGTCGCCACGCTTCACGCTGCTCGACCTGGAGCGGGTTCGCATCGGTCCCGAGGTGTCGCGCCGGCGGCGGGTGACCAACGTCGTGCAGCTCGCGCGGACCCTCGGCCCGCTCGCATCGGCGACCGACCGGGCGCGTTGGCTCGCCGCCTACCTCGGCGACGTGCCGCGCGCGGAGCGGCGCGCGTGGGCGAGTGCGATCCTGCGCGCGCAGCGATCGAAGGACCGCGGGCGCCGCCGCGCTGGGCCGAGCCCGCGCGCCCGCGTCACCTGCACGATCGTCTGTCAGGACGAGGCGGCGCAGATCGGGCAGTGCCTCGACAGCGCGGCATGGTGCGACGAGATCGTCGTGGTCGACGGCGGCTCGCACGACGAGACGGTCGACATCGCCCGGCGCTACACGGACCGCATCCTGCGCAATCCCTGGCCGGGATACCGGGCGCAGAAGCAGTTCGCGCTCGACGCGTCCCGCTGCGAATGGGTGCTGAACCTCGACGCCGACGAGCGCATCAGCGACGAGCTGTCGAACGAGATCCGGCGTGCGCTGGCGGACGTGCCGCCCGACGTGGACGGCTTCGCGATCCCGCGGCTCGTCTCGTATCTGGGGCGCTGGTGGTATCGGGGCGGCTGGTACCCGCGTCCGGTCGTGCGGCTCGTGCGGCGCGAGCACACGACGTGGGGCGGCACCGATCCGCACGACCGCGCCGAGGTGCCGGGGCGGGTGCGCCGGCTGCACGAGCCGATCTTCCACTACACCTACGACGACGTGGCGGACCATCTGCGCTCGGTCTCGAAGCTGACCGCGGTGGGAGCGAACCAGGTCCCGGCCGGACGGCAGATCGGCCTCGGCCGCCTGCTCGCCGAGCCGGCGTGGCGATTCCTGCGCGCCTACCTCGTGAAGCGCGGATGCCTCGAGGGCGTGCCGGGCTTCTTCGTGGCGGCGACCGACGCCTTCTACACGTTCCTTCGCTGGGCGCGCGTGTGGGACCGCGACCGGCGGGCGTGCTAACGTCGGCCCGTGTCGGGGTCGGTCTCGGTCGTCGTCGTCAACTGGAACGCCGGGCCGGCGCTCGCGGCGTGCCTGGCGAGCCTCGAGGTCGACGCGCGGGCGGGGACGGAGGTCATCGTCGTCGACAACGCGTCGAATGACGGCAGCACGGAGGCGGCCCGCACCCGGCATCCGTGGGCGCGGGCGATCGCGCTGCCGGCGAACGTCGGGTTCGCGCGCGGCGCCAACGCCGGCGCGGCCGAGGCGCGGGGAAGCGTCCTGGTCTTCCTCAATCCCGACGCCCGGCTCGAGGCGGGCGCGCTCCCGCGCCTGGTCGCCGCGCTCGAGGCGGAGCCGCAGAGCGCGATCGCCGGGGGCGGGCTCGCCGACGAAGCGGGACGCTGGCAACCGGGCGCGGCGCGCTTCGGCGTCGTCCGCCACCTGCTCCTCGACACGACGGTCGGGCGCCTCGCGGCGCGGAATCGGCGCGGTCCATACCCCGTCGACTGGGTATACGGCACGTTCGTCGCCGTGCGGCGCGCCGTCTTCGAGCGCCTGGGCGGCTTCGACGGCTCGTACTTCATCTACGGTGAGGACCTGGACCTCTGCCATCGCGCTGCCGCCGAGGGCTGGCACACGCTGCACGTCCCGGCCGCGGTCGCCGTCCACGGGCGCAACGTGAGCGCGACCACGCGCTTCGGCCTGGGGCGTGACGCCGCCGTCGTCGCGGGTGAGCTGCGGTTCTTCGCGCGCCGCGGCGGGTGGGGCGCGGCGGCGCTCTATCGGACGCTGGCCGGCGCCAAGTTCGGCGTGAAGGCGGTGCTCGCGGCGCTGGTCGGACGTACGACGACGGCGCGCCGGGCGCTGCTCGTCGTCCGCACCTGCCTGCGTCCAGGCGAGGGGCTTCCGACGTGAGCACGGAGCCCACCGTCACCCTCGGCATCCCGTGTCGCACCGACGAGCCGGCGCTCGGGCGGACGCTCGACGCCGCGTGGTCCGATCTTCGGACTGCGGCCGGCACGACCGAGACGCTCGTGTGCCTGAACGGTCGCGCCGCGGGGAGATCGCCCGCCGCGCGCGACCTCGATGCGTTCGCCCGTCGCGTGGGAGCGCGCCTCGTGATGCACGACGTCGACCGCGAGCCCGAGCGTCCGGCGGGCGCCGAGCCCGCGGATGTCGTCGCGCTCACGACCGAGCGCGCCGGCAAGGCGATCGCCTGGAACGTCCTCCGCCGCTGGGCGCGCGGCGCGACGACCGTCTTCCTCGACGCCGACGTCGACATCGGCGCCGGCTCCATCGCACGGCTGCTGGATGCGCTGGCGGCCGCGCCCGACGCCGTCCTGGCGTCGCCCAAGACGAGCTGCGCGCCGCGGCCGACCGCGTTCGAGCGCATCATGGCGGCGCCGTATGGCGTCGACTTTCCGAATTTGTCCGGGCAGCTCTACGCCGCGCGCAGCGCCGGCCTGCCGCCGACGATGCCGGAGGATCTGATCGAGCCGGAGCGCTGGCTCGAGCTCGCGGTCGGGCGCGAGCGCGTCGTGCGCGACCCGGTTGCGCGCGTCGTCGTACGGCTGCCGGCGACGCTCGGCGACTTCTATCGCCAGCGGATCCGGATCGAGATGGGAAAGGTGCAGATCGACGCGCAGTATCCCGCGCTCCTCGCGCGCGGGAACCCGCAGCCGCGGGGCTGGACGGCCCTGCGGGCGTTGTCGGTCCCGGACCTCGGGCGTCTCGGCGTCTATCTGGTGCTGCGCGAAAGCGCCCACGTGGTCGCCTGGTGGCGCTACCGGCGGCGGCGCACCGAGGGGGTGTGGATCCAGGCGGCGAGCACGAAGCAATGGACCGCCTGAAGGTCCTGGCGCTGGTGACGCGCCTCCCCGTGCCGCCGTGGCGCGGCGATCAGGTGCGCAGCTTCCATCATCTGCGGCTCCTGGCGGCGCGCCACGACGTGACGGTGTGCGCGATCGTGCTGGGCAGGGCGGACGCGCGGCACGCCGAGGCCGTCCGCGCTCTCGGCATGCGCCTCGAGGTGGTCGAGCTGGGTCTCGTGGAGGCCGGCCTGTCGCTCGCGCGCGTGCTGGTCGGCGATCCGCGTCCGCTCCAGGTGCTGCTGTACGCGCGCTGGCGCGCGATGGACCGCGTCGCCGCGCTCCTCGCGCGCGAGCGCTTCGACGTCGTGCACGCGCAGCTCGTGCGTACCGCGGCGCTGTGGCCGCCGCCGGGTCGCCCCGGCGTCGTGCTCGACCTGGTCGACGTGCTGTCGGCGAACTTCGAACGGCGTGCGCGGCGCGACCGCGGGCTGCTCGCGTGGGTGTCGGGACTGGAAGCCCGGCGCCTGCGCGCGACCGAGGAGGCGCTCGCACGCGCCGCGGTGGCGACCCTCGTCGTCTCGGAGCCCGAGCGCGCGCATCTTCCACTTCCCGGCGTGCGGGTGGTGCCGAACGGCGTCGATCTGAGCGCGTTTCCCCTGCGAACGGGCGACGGCGTACCGGGCCGCATCGTGTTCGCCGGCAACCTCGGCTACTTCCCGAACGTCGACGCCGCGCGCTGGCTCGCGACGGAGATTCTCCCGGCGGTGCGCGCGCGCGTTCCCGCGGCGACCTTGCACCTCGCGGGCGCGCGGCCGGGCCGCGCGGTACGCGCGCTCGCGACGCTCGACGGCGTGACGCTCGCCGCCGACGTCCCGCAGATGGCGCCCGAGGTCGCGAGCGGCGCCGTCACCGTGATCCCGATGCGCAGCGGCTCGGGCTTGCAGAACAAGGTCCTGGAGGCGATGGCGGTCGGAACGCCGGTCGTCACGACGCCCCAGGTCGCGGCGGCGCTCGACGTCGTCGCGGGCGAGCACCTCGTCCTGGGCGAGGACACCGAATCGCTCGCGCGCGCAGCGGGCGACCTCTTGGCGGCGCCGGAGCGGGCGCGGGCCGTCGCCCGGGCGGGGCGCCGCCTGGTCGAGGAGCGCTATCGGTGGGAAGTGTCGGCACAGGCCGTGGAAGCCGCGTGGTACGCCGCCGCCGGTTCGAAATGAGCTGGTGAATGGCGCGTTGCGTTGACGGGCCAGGGCCTTCTGATATCTCCAGAGCCGGTGCATCGGCGCGACAGAGGGTGGCGTGCCCGCTGGGCCATGCTGGTGACCGGGGACCTGGTCGCCGCGCCGCTCGCGTACCTCCTGGCCTTCGGCCTGCGCGTCATGGTGCCGTTCCCCTTCACCCAGGGCTACCTGCCGGGCATCCGGTTCGCCGAGGTCACGCACCACTGGCCCGAGATGCTGGCGGCGCAGCTCCTGACCCTCTACCTGCTGGGTCTCTACGACACCCGCGCGCTGCTCAACCCGCGCGATCACCTGGCGCCGATCGGTGCGGCCGCGGTGCTCCAGGCGCTGTGCCTGGTCGCGGTCTACTTCTTCCACCAGGACCTCATGTTCCCGCGTTCGATCTTCCTCGTGTACGCGGCCGCGAACGCGGCCCTCGTGACCGGATGGCGGCTCGCCTGCCGACCCCTCATGGGGCGCTATCCGCGCCGCCGCGTGCTCGTCGTCGGGACGAGCGAGGCGGCGAGCGAGGTGATCGAGACCGTCCGCACGCAGCCGTGGCTCGGGATGGACGTCGTCGGCGCGGTGGCGATGAACGGGGCCCGGCCGCTGCTCCAGGGCACGGCCGCCGACGTGCCGATCGTCGGCAGCCGCGACGAGCTGCCGACGCTGTGCGAGACCCACGCGGTCGACGAGGTGATCATCGTCTCCGAGGGCACCTGGCAGGACCGGCTCCTCGACGCGCTCAGCCGCTGGCCGGGGGAGCGCGCGCAGATCTACGTCGTGCCCTCGCCCTACGAGATCCTGATCGGACGGCGCGAGCACCTGCGGCTGCACGACATTCCGCTCATCGAGGTGCTGCACGACGCGCCGGCCGGCGGCGGCGCGGGGCCGAAGCGCATCTTCGACGCCGTGCTCGCCTTCGTGCTGCTCGCGGCGACGGCCCCCGTGATGGCGCTGGTCGCGCTCGCGGTGCGCATGACCTCGTCGGGTCCGGTGATCTATCGCCAGCAGCGCGTCGGCAAGGACGGCGATGCGTTCACGATCTACAAGTTCCGCACCATGCACGCGGGCGCGGAGGAGGCGACGGGTCCCGTGCTCGCGATCGCCAACGATCCCCGCATCACCGGGACCGGCCGCGTGCTGCGCGCGACGCGCCTCGACGAGCTCCCGCAGCTCTGGAACGTGCTGCGCGGCGACATGAGCTTCGTCGGGCCGCGTCCGGAGCGTCCCGAGTTCGTCCAGCAGTACGAGCAGGAGATCCAGGGCTATCGCGAGCGGTTCAAGGTGCGTCCCGGGCTCACCGGGTACGCGCAGGTGAACGGCGAGTACCACACGTCGCCGGCGACGAAGCTGAAGTACGACCTGGCCTACATGTACAACCGCTCGCTGTGGCTCGATCTCAAGATCCTGTCCGAGACCGCGAAGGTGATCCTCACGCGGCGGGGCGTCTGACGTCGGTGTCGGAGGGGGCGGTGCGGCGGGGCGCGCGGGCGTGCCTCGTGCTGACGGCGTGGTCGATCCCGCTCTCCACGACGGGGATGGAGCTCGGCGTGGGCGGCCTCGCGCTTCTCGCCGGTGTCGCCTGGACGAAGGGGCTGCGGGTCGTGCGACGCACGCCGCTCGACACCGTGCTCGCGATCTTCTTCGCGGCGCTCGCCGTCTCGACGCTCGCCAGCGGGCGGCCGTTGGAGGCGGTGGGATGGCAGCGCCTCTGGGTGGTCGCCGGGTACTTCGGCGTCTACTGGTGGCTCGACGATCGCGACGCGGCCGTGCGGTTCGCGGGCGGCCTCCTCGTGGCGGGCGTGATCGCGGGGGCGTACGGCGTCCTCCAGCACTACACCGGCGCCGACTGGTACCGCGCGCTGCTCGGACGGGAGCTGCGGGTGCGGCCGCGCATCGGCGGGGCCCACGGCTTCGCGAGCGTCGGGTTCTTCCGGAACTACGTCACGTATGCGCACGTCCTCATCGTGCCGTTCGGACTGGCGCTGGCGCGGGCCGCGTACCGGGGCGGCGCGGCCGCGATCACCAGCGCGATCGTGCTCGGGCTCGCGCTCATCTTCTCGACCGCCCGGGGCGCCTGGCTGGCCGTGCTCGTCATGGGGGCGATCGTGGCCGCGCTGCGCGGCCGAGGGCTCGCGATGATCCTGGTCGCCGCCCTGGTGATCGGTGGGGCGTGGCTCGCGTCGCCGGGGTTCCGCCAGCAGGTGATCCCGTCGTTCACCGAGCGCGCGACCAACGCGGGCCGCCTCGGCATCTACCGTGCGAACCTCGACATCGTCCACGATCATCCGCTCTTCGGCCTCGGCTTCGGGCGCTACCAGCGGGACTCGGGGCCCTACTACGATCGCCATCCCGACGCCGACCGCCGCTCGCACGCGCACAACAACTTTCTGCAGCTCGCTGCCGAGGCGGGGCTCGTCGGACTCGCCGCCTTCATGCTGCTCTACACGACGGCGCTGCGCTACGGCGTCGAGGCGCTGGCGCGCACGGCCGGCGGGCCGGCGTACGCGAGCACGCTGGGTGCTTGGCTCGGGCTCGTCGGCATCCTCGTGGGCGGGCTCACGCACTACACGCTCGGCGACAACGAGGTCGCCGTGACGCTCTGGGTGACCCTCGCCGTGTTGATGCGACTCTGGGACGGGTAGGGTGCGCGTCCTGCACGTGGACCCGGAGTGCGGATGGGGCGGCGGCGAGGTGCAGGTGACGACGCTCCTGCGGGAGCTCGCCCGGCGCGGCCACACGAGCGTCGTGGCGGCGGTGCCGGGCAGCCCGCTCGCGAGCGCCGCGACCGCGCTCGGAGCTCCGGTGGAAGCGTGCACGATTCGCAACCACCTGGACGTCCGCGCCGTTCCCCACCTGCGCCGCCTCGCGCGCGGCGCCGACGTGGTCCACTTTCACACCGCTCGCGCGCACGCGATGGCGCCGTGGCTCGCGGGGACGGGGGCGCGGCGCGTCGTCACCCGGCGCATGGACTACGTACCGCGCGGCGGGCCGTGGGCGCGCTATCTCTACAACCACGCGGTCGACCGCGTGATCGCCATCTCCGACGGCGTACGCGCGGCGCTCGTCCGAGCGGGCGTCGAGCCCGGGCGCATCCGCGTCGTCCCGAGCGGGATCGACGTGGAAGCATTGGCGGCTCCGGCCGGCGCGCGCGACGCGCTTCGCGCCGAGTGGGGTGTGGGGCCGGACGAGACGCTGGTCATGGTGCTCGGCGTTCTCGAGGAGCGCAAAGGACACGTGGTCCTGATCGAAGCGGCGACCCGTATGCCGCGCACGGTTGCGGCTCGCTGGGTCTTCTGCGGTGCAGGCTCCCTCGAATCTCGGCTCCGCGATGCGGCGGCGCGCAGCGGCCTGGCCGTCCGCTTCGCCGGGTTCCGGCGCGACGTCGCCGCGTGCCTCGCCGCGGCCGACGTGGTCGTCCTGCCCTCGCTGCACGAGGGGCTCGGGGTCGCGGCGCTCGAAGCCATGGCGGCGGGCCGGCCGGTGGTCGCGAGCCGCGTCGGCGGTCTCGCCGAGGTGATCGACGACGGCGTCACGGGACTTCTCGTGCCGCCGCGGGATCCGGCGGCGCTCGCGGCGGCGCTGGGTGCGCTCGCGGCAGATCCGGACCGGCGCGGGGCGATGGGGGCGCACGCGCTACGGCGGGTGCGCGCGCGTTTTTCGAGTGCGGCGATGGCAGAGGGGACGCTCGCCTGCTACGTGGAGCGCCCATGACCCGGATCTCCCGCGATCGTCTCGCCCGTCTCGTCGGGCGCTTCCGCCGCGTGCGGGTGCTGGTGGTCGGCGATCTCATGATCGATCGCTTCGTGTGGGGTCGGGTCGATCGCATCTCGCCCGAGGCGCCGGTCCCGGTCGTCCACGTGACGCGTGAGGACGCGCGCCCCGGAGGCGCGGGCAACGTCGTCAGCAACGTGCGGGCGCTGGGCGGCCGCGTCGCCATCTCGGGGATCGTCGGCCGCGACGCCGCCGGAACGAAGCTGGTCGCGATGCTGCGCGCGCTCGGCGCGGCGACCGACGGGGTGATCGTCGACGGCAGCCGGCCGACGATCGAGAAGACGCGCATCATCGCCCACCACCAGCAGGTGGTGCGGCTCGATCGCGAGGAGGCAGCCGGCGGGCGTGGTGCGGCGACCCGTCGGGTGCGCGAGCACGTGCTCGCGCGCTGGCGCCGGCACGACGTGCTCGTGCTCTCCGACTACAACAAGGGCGTCATCGACGGCGCCCTCCTCGACGCCCTCGCCGAGGCGCACCGGCAGCGGCCGTTCACCTGGGTGGTCGACCCGAAGCGCGCGAACTTCGACCGCTACCGGCGGGTCTCGCTGGTGAAGCCGAATCGGGAGGAGGCCGCTGCCGCCTCGGGCATCGAGATCCGCGACGCGGCCTCGTTGCGCAAGGCGGGCGAGCGCCTGCTGTCCCGCTGGCAGGCCGAGGCGGTCCTCATCTCGCGCGGCGAGCAGGGGATGGCGCTCTTCAAGCCGGGCGGCATCGTCGAGGAGTTCCCGACTGCCGCGCGCGAGGTGTTCGACGTGACGGGCGCGGGCGACACCGTCATCGCGACCTGCGCGCTCGCGCTCGGGGCCGGCGGCTCGCTCGAGGAGGCCACGCTGCTCGCGAACCACGCCGCGGGGGTCGCCGTGGGCAAGATCGGCACCGCGACCGTCAGCGCCGACGAGCTCCGGCGGGCGCTGCGAGGCGCGTAGGGACGGCATGCGCAGCATGACGGGATACGGCGCGGCGACTGCCGACGCGGCGACGGCGCACCTCGCGGTCGAGATCCGCGGCGTCAACCAACGCTTCCTCGACGTCAAGGTGGCGCTGCCCCGCGAGTACGCGGCGTGGGAGGGCGAGGTGCGCGATCGCGTGCGGGCGGCGGTCGAGCGCGGACGGGTGGACGTCGGCATCGCGCGCACGCCGGTCGCCGCGAGACGGCGCTACCGCGTGAGCGTCCGTGACGAGCTGGCGAAGTCGTACGTGGCCGCCGCACGCCAGCTCGCGCGCCGGCTCGCGGTCGCCGACACCGTGACGATCGCCGACGTCCTGCGTCTCCCCGACCTCTTCGAGGTGGGCGAGCAGGTGCCGGCGCTCGAGCCGGAGCGCAAGGCGCTGCGGCGGGCCCTCGACGGCGCGCTGCGCGCCTTCGACCGCGAGCGGCGGCGGGAGGGAGCCCATCTGCAGCGGGAGCTCCTGGGCCGCACGGCGGCGCTGCGCAAGATCACCCACGCGATCCGGGCGCGGCGGCCCGAAGTGCTGGCCGCTCTCGACGTGCGCATCGCCGAGCGCGTGGAGCGCCTGCGGCAGACCGCGGACGTCGAACCCCAGCGCATCGCGCAGGAGATCGTCACGCTGGCCGAGCGCGGCGACATCACCGAGGAGCTGGTGCGGCTCGAGAGCCACCTCGTCTCGCTCGGCCAGACGCTGCGCGGTGCGGGCAGCATCGGCAAGCGCGTCGAGTTCCTGCTGCAGGAGATCCAGCGCGAGCTGAACACGACCGGATCGAAGGCGTCGGACCTCGCGATCAATCACCTCGTCGTCGACGGCAAGGGCGAGGTGGAGAAGCTGCGCGAGCAAGTGCAGAATATCGAGTGAGATGCTGATCACGATCTCGGGCCTGCCGGGGAGCGGAAAGACGACCGTGGCGCGTCTCGTGGCCGGCGAGCTCGGGCTCGAGCACGTCTACGCGGGGAACATCTTCCGCCGGCAGGCCGAGGAGGCGGGGCTGACGCTCCAGGAGTATCTCCGGCGAGCCGAGACCGACCCGACGATCGACCGCCAGCTCGA
Source organism: Candidatus Eisenbacteria bacterium (assembly GCA_035577985.1). Taxonomy (NCBI): domain Bacteria; phylum Candidatus Eiseniibacteriota; species Candidatus Eiseniibacteriota bacterium. The sequence goes on along the minus strand of DATJZY010000170.1, from coordinate 12,729 downwards.
CGATCGCATGCGGGCCCGGGCGCGCGTGGGGAACGCGGTGCTGGAAGGCCGCCTCGCGGCGTTCATGGCCGAGGAGGCCGGCGTCCCGGCGCTGAAAGTGTTCCTCGACTGCCCGGAGTCGGTCCGCGCGGCCCGCATCGCGGCGCGCGAGGGCGGGGCGACGGCGGCGCGGCTCGCCGAGATCCAGGCTCGCGAGACGTCCGATCGCCGGCGCTATCGCGACATCTATGGGGTCGATTACCACGATCACAGTCGCTACGATCTGGTCATGGACACGGCTCTGCGCACGCCGGAGGATCTCGCCGGAGACATCGTGACGCGCGCCCGTGTCGCATTCACCAGATGACGATCACCGACCTCGTCGAGCGCGTCCGCCAGTACAACCCGTCGGCGCCGACCGACGTGATCGAGCGCGCCTACGAGTTCTCGGCCGAGGTGCACAAGGGACAGCGGCGGAAGTCGGGCGAGCCGTATCTCACGCATCCCCTCAACGTGGCCGGCATCATCGCCGAGCTCCGCCTCGACGTCCCCAGCATCGCGACCGGACTCCTGCACGACACGGTCGAGGACACGCTCGCGACGCTCGACCAGATCGAGCAGCTCTTCGGTCCCGAGATCGCAGCCCTCGTCGACGGCGTCACCAAGATCGGCCAGATCAGCTTCACCTCGCGCGAGGAGAAGCAGGCCGAGAACTTCCGCAAGATGCTGCTCGCGATGGCTCGCGACATCCGCGTCATCCTCGTGAAGCTCGCCGACCGCACCCACAACATGCGCACCCTCGGGCACCTCGATGCGCAGCGCCAGGCCGACATCGCGCAGGAGACGCTCGAGATCTACGCACCGCTCGCGCACCGGCTCGGGGTCTACTGGCTCAAGAGCGAGCTCGAGGACAGCTCGCTGCGCTACCTGCACCCCGAGGTGTACTACCAGCTGAAGCGCTCGGTCGCGAAGAAGAAGGCCGAGCGCGAGAAGTACACGAAGGAAGTGATCGCGAACCTCTCCAAGCGCCTCGGCGAAGCCGGCCTCGAGGCCGAGGTCAGCGGACGTCCGAAGCACTTCTTCTCGATCTACCAGAAGATGCAGGCCCAGAACCTGCACTACGACCAGATCTACGACCTGATCGCGTTCCGCATCCTCGTCGACTCGCTCGGCGAGTGCTACGAGGCGCTGGGCGTCGTGCACGCGGCCTGGAAGCCCGTGCCGAACCGCTTCAAGGACTACATCGCGATCCCGAAGCCGAACGGCTACCAGTCGCTGCACACGACCGTGATCGGTCCGTACGGCGAGCGGATCGAGATCCAGATCCGCACGCGCGAGATGCACCGCATAGCGGAGTACGGGATCGCGGCCCACTGGCGCTACAAGCACGGCGCCGACGCCGGCGCGGACGACGACCAGCGCTTCGCGTGGCTGCGGCAGCTCCTCGAGTGGCAGCAGCAGCTGCAGGACCCGCAGGAGTTCCTGCGCACCGTGAAGGAGGACCTCTTCAGCGAGGAGGTCTTCGTCTTCACTCCGAAAGGCGATCTGCTCAACTTCCCCCTCGGCTCGACGATCATCGACTTCGCCTACCGCATCCACTCCGAGGTGGGACGCCACTGCACGGGGGCGCGCGTGAACGGCCGCATCGTGCCGCTGCGCTATCAGCTCCAGAGCGGCGATACGGTCGAGATCATCACCACCTCGACGCAGCAGCCGTCGAAGGACTGGCTGAAGATCGCCATGACGTCGCGCGCCCGGGCGCGCATCCGTGGCTACGTGAAAGCGCAGCAGAGCCAGCGCTCGATCGCCGTCGGCCGCGAGATCCTGGAGCGCGATCTGGGCCGTCACGGCTTCGACCTCAACACGCTGCGCAAGGACGGCACGCTCGATCGCGTCCTGCGCGAGCTGGGCGTCAACGGCGAGGAGGCGCTGCTCGCCGACGTGGGCTACGGCAAGATCACGAGCCAGCAGGTGCTGGTGAAGATCGTCCCCGAGCTCGAGCTCGAGCGGCGCCGCGAGCAGAAGGAGGGCGCGCTGGCCCGCCTGATGCGCCTCGTCTCGCGGCCGCCCAAGGGCGCCGTGCGCGTCTCGGGGCTCGACGGCGAGGTGCTCGTGCGCTTCGCGAAGTGTTGCCAGCCGCTCCCCGGCGAGCGCATCGCCGGCTTCATCACGCGCGGTCGGGGCGTCACGATCCACGCGGACGATTGTCCGAAGGTGCTCGAGACCGATCCGCAGCGCCGCGTCGACGTCGCGTGGGAGAACACGAAGGGCGTCCCGCGAGCGGTGCAGATCGAGGTCACCTGCATCGATCAACCAGGCCTGCTGGCGGCGATGTCGAAGGCCATCAGCTCGACCGGCGTCAACATCGCGCGCGCACAGGTCCACCCCGCCGGCGACCACAAGTCGCAGAACACCTTCGAGCTCATGGTCGGCAGCCTCGAGGAGCTGAACACCGTCATGAAGAACCTGGGACGCGTGCGCGGCGTCATGCGCGTCACGCGCGTGCGGACGTGAGACGCGCCATCACCAGCCCCGAGGCTCCGCGCCCGATCGGTCCCTACAGCCAGGCGATCGACACCGGTACGCTGGTGTTCTGCGCGGGGCAGGTCGGTCTCGACCCCGCGAGCGGCCGCCTCGTCCAGGGCGGCGCGGTCGCCGAAGCGGAGCAGGCGATCAGGAACCTCTCGGCCGTGCTGGCGACCGCCGGCCTCGGCCTGGCCGACGTCGTGAAGACGACGCTCTTCCTGGCCGACCTCGGCGACGGACCGAAGGTGGGCGAGGTCTACGCCCGCCTGTTTCCGGAGCCGTACCCGGCACGCTCGACGGTGCAGGTCGCGGCGCTGCCGGCCGGCGCCCGCGTGGAACTCGAGGCCGTCGCGGTTCGGCGGTCCTAGTCTTGCGCCGAACGTCGGCCGTCGTCAGGCCGCAAGCCGCGCCAGCTTCGCTGGCCGCGGCATGCCGGTCGCGCGTGCCCTGGACGCGACACACTCGCGTCCTACCCCGGGCCAAGACTACGTCTTGGCCCGGCCTCCTAGGCGCCGACGCGAGCCGAAGCGGCGGGGCGGGCCTTCAGGATCTTGCCGCTGCGGATGCAGCGGGTGCAGACGAGCAGGTGGGTGTTGCTGGCGCCGACGCGGGCGTGCACGCGCTGGAGGTTCGGGCGCCACACCCGCCGGGTCTTGTTGTTCGCGTGGCTGACGTTGTTGCCGCTCGAACGATGCTTGCCACACACTTCGCAGACGCGTGCCATGAGGGGCGGACTCTTACCCTGCCGGGCGCGATCGCTCAAGCCCCGCGGATGCGCCGCACGAGCTCGCTCGTCGACACGCCAGGCACGACCTCGATCCGTTCGACGCGGCCACCCGCGGCCTCGACCTCCTGGCGCCCGACGATGTCCGCCGTGGCCCAGTCGGCCCCTTTGACGAGCACGTCCGGGAGAAGGGCGGCGATGAGCGCCCTGGGCGTGTCGTCGGCGAACAGCACCACGTGATCGACGGCGGCGAGCGCCGCCAGCACCTCCGCGCGCTCGGCCGCGCCGAGGATCGGTCGCCCGGTCCCCTTCAGCCGTCGCACCGACGCGTCGTCGTTGAGGCCCACGATGAGGGCATCGCCGAGCGCGCGCGCGGCGGCGAGGTAGCGCACGTGGCCCGGGTGCAGCAGATCGAAGCAGCCGTTCGTGAACACGACGCGCCCGCCGCGCGCGCGCAGCGGGGCGAGCCGTTCCTTCAGTGAGGCGACGCTCGGAGCGAGCTTCGGGATCTCCACGCGCGCGCAGCATATCGCGCGTCGTCGCGCCTCGCACGCGGGTGGCAGCTTGACCCTCGGGTCGGCGGGTGGATACATGCCGCCCACCATGGCGAGACCCCGGCGCCGTCGAGGGCAGGATGCCCAGACGGTCCGTCTGGACGTGAACGGCGCGCTCGCCGCGTCAGTCGGCGCGGACGGGATCGACGCGGCGGCGCTCGAAGGACTCCGGCCCGAGCTGGAGCGCGTGCGCTCCCTGGTCGCCCAGCGGCGCGGCGAAGGCGCCCTCCCGTTCGCGGAGCTGCCGTATCAACCGACCGAGGCGATCCGGCGGGCGGCCGACGAGGTACGGGGCGACTTCGACACCGTCGTCGTGCTCGGCATCGGGGGCTCGGCGCTCGGCGCCGAAGCGCTGACGACCGCCCTCGCCGACCCTCAGGCGAGCGGGGCACAGGTGGTGGTGGCGGACTCGATCGATCCGGCGGCGATCCAGGCGCTGCTCGCCTCCGTCGATCTGCGCCGCACCCTCTTCAACGTGGTCAGCAAATCGGGCGACACGGCCGAGACGATGGCGCGCTTTCTCATCGTGCGCGACCGGCTCATGCGCGAGCTCGGAGCCGTCGACTACAAGCGGCACCTGCTGGTCACCACCGAGGCGCAGCGCGGCTCGCTGCGACAGATCGTGAACGACGAGGGCTTCCCGTCGCTGGCCGTGCCGCCGGACGTCGACGGCCGCTTCGGCGCCCTCACGGCGATGGGGCTCTTTCCGGCGGCGGTCGCGGGCGTCGACATCGACGACCTCATCGCCGGGGCCAAGGCGCTCGACGAGCGCAGCCGGCGAGCCGACCACGCCTTCGCCGATCCGCCGCTCGCCCTGGCCGGGATCCTCTGGCACCTGGCGGCACACCGGGGCGCCCGCATCGTCGTCCTCATGAGCTACAGCGAGCGGCTGGCCGCGCTCGCCGAGTGGTTCACGCAGCTCTGGGTGGGGAGCCTCGCCAAGGCCGTCGACCGCACGGGCCGGCGCGTCGAGTGGGGTCAGACGGCGATCCGTGCGCGTGGGAGCGCCGACCAGCACTCGCACCTCCAGCTCTACCTGGAAGGACCGCACGACAAGCTCGTGCTGTTCCTGCGCGTCGAGGACCACGGCGACACGCTGACCATTCCCGCCGCCTATCAGGACCTCGAAGACGTCGCCTGCCTCGGCGGCCACTCGCTGGGCGGAGTGCTGAACGCCGAGCAGACCGCGACCGAATTTGCGCTCGCGCGCCAGGGGCGCCCGAGCGTGACCGTGAGCCTGCCCGCACTGACGCCGTTCACCGTCGGGCAGCTCGTCTACCTGTTCGAGCAGGCGACGGTCGCGGCTGGCTATCTCGCCGACATCGACCCGTTCGGACAGCCCGCCGTCGAGGCGGGCAAGACGCTCACGTACGCGCTCCTCGGCCGGCCCGACCTCGACGCGCAGCGCGACGAGATCAAGGCCTGGGTCGCGCGCAAGGACCCGCGGTTCGTCCTGTAGGAGCGCGCGTGGCGAAGATCGCGATCCTCCCGCCGGACGTCCAGGGACAGATCGCCGCCGGCGAAGTGATCGAGCGCCCGGCGTCGGTCGTGAAGGAGCTGGCAGAGAACGCGCTCGACGCGGGTGCGCGGCAGATCGACGTGCGCCTGGTCGCAGGCGGGGTCGACGGCATCACGGTCGTCGACGACGGGGAGGGCATGACGCCGGACGACGCGGTGCTCGCATTTGCGCGCCACGCGACGAGCAAGCTCACGGGCATCGCCGACCTCGTCCGCGTCGGCACGCTCGGGTTCCGCGGCGAGGCGCTCCCCAGCATCGCGGCTGCCGGGCGCGTGCGGCTCACGACCCGGCGTGCCGACGCAGAGGTGGGCGCCGTCGTCGAGGCCGATGCGAACGGCGCGCGCGCCGCAGGACCGGCCGGCGCGGCGCCGGGCACGACGGTCGAGGTGGCGGGGCTCTTCGAGGCGATGCCGGCGCGCCGGAAGTTCCTGCGCACGCCCGCGACCGAGGTCGGGCACGTCGCCGACGCGCTCACCCGGCTCGCGGTCGCCAGCCCCACGACCGGCGTTCGTCTGGTCGCAGACGGGCGCGAGCTCTTCCACTATCCGGCGGTGCGGGACGTCCGGCAGCGCCTGGCGCAGGTGCTGGGCGCGGAGCGCGCCGCGAGCTTCGTCGCGATCGAGGCCGACGGGCCGGGCGCCGAGATCTCGGGCGTGCTCGGCCCGCCACGCGAGAGCTTGTCGAGTGCGCGGCTCCTGTGGACGTACGTCGGCTTCTCGGGCGGCGGCCGATCGGGGGTCCGCTGGGTGCGCGATCGCGTCCTCACGCACGCCGTGCTGGACGGGTTCGAGTCGTTCGTCGTGAAGGGACGCTACCCGGCGGTCGTGCTGTTCATCCGCGTGTCGCCCGGCACGATGGACGTGAACGTCCATCCCGCCAAGCTCGAGGTGCGCTTCCATCGTAGCTCGAGCGTCCATCGGCTGGTCGCGAGCGCCGTCCGCGCGCAGCTTCGTCAGGCGCTGGCGCCCCCGGCGCCGGCGAGCGCGCCGATCCCTCCCTCGGGAGCTGCCGAGCGCGTGGCCGAGCCGCCGTCGCCCTATGGATCGTCGCCACCGGTCGTCCGCTCGGAGGCGGCGAGCGACCAGGGAAGCCTCTGGCAGCCCGCGACCCGCGGCTTCCGCGCGCTCCGCTTCGTCGGGCAGCTCTTCGACGGCTACCTCTTGTGCGAGCGCGACGGCCAGGCGCTCCTCATCGACCAGCATGCGGCCCACGAGCGCGTCCTCTTCGAGGGCCTCCAGGCGGAGCACGCCGCCCGCGGTGTCGAGCGCGACGCGCTGCTCGTGCCCGAGACGGTCACCCTGTCGCGGACCGAGTGCGGCGCGCTCGCCGAGCACGCGTCGGCGCTCGCCGCCGCCGGGCTCGAGGGCGAAGCGTTCGGCGAAGGGACGTATCTCCTGCGCACGATGCCTCGCCTGCTGCGGGACCGGGATGCGGGCGCTCTCGTGCGGGCGCTCGCGGCCGAGCTCGCGACCACGGGAGCATCGGAGGCCGTCGCCCGCGCGGTCGATGCGGTGCTGGCGACGATCGCCTGCCACAGCGCGGTGCGTGTCGGCCAGCGCCTCGAGCGCGGTCAGGTGGACGCGCTGCTCGCGTCGATGGACGACGTACCGGTGAACGCCCACTGCCCACACGGACGGCCGGTGGCCGCGCTCCTGCGGCGGAGCGCGGTCGAGGCGCTCTTCCAGCGCTGAGGTGAGCGTGGAGCGCCCGCGCCTGGTGTGTCTCGTCGGGCCGACGGCGAGCGGAAAGACGCGCCTCGGCCTCGAGCTGGCGCAGCGCGTGGGCGCGGAGATCGTCTCGGCGGATTCACGGCAGGTGCATCGCGAGCTCGACATCGGCACCGCCAAGCCGACGCCGGAGGAACGGCAGATCGTCGCGCACCACGGCCTCGACCTCGTCCCGCCCGACGAGACGTACGACGTCGCGCGCTTTCGCGCGCACGCGCTGGCGGCGGTGGCGGACATCCGCCACCGGGGTCGTCACGCGCTGGTGGTCGGTGGCACCGGGCTCTACGTACGGGCGTTGCTCTACGGCCTGTGTCCGGCGCCGCCGCGCGACCCCGCCCTGCGCGCGACGCTCGTGGCGATGGCCGAGCGCATGGGCACCGCGGCCCTCCATCGCGGGCTCGTGCACGTCGATCCCGCGGCCGCCGCGCGCATCCACCCGCACGACACCGTGCGCATCGTGCGCGCGCTCGAGGTGTCGATGGCGAGCGGCCGGCGGCTGTCGGAATGGCAGGCGACCCATGCGTTCGCCGACGCGTCGTTCGAGGCCCTCGTCATCGGGCTCGCGGTTCCCACCCCGACGCTCGACGCCCGCATCGCGCGACGCATCGACGCGATGCTCGCCGCCGGATGGCTCGACGAGGTCCGCCGTCTCGCGTCACGCGGCTACGGGGACGAGGCGCCGGTGTGGCGCACGCTCGGCTACGCGGAGATGCGGCGTGTGGTCGAGGGGCGCGCGGAGCTCGCCGAGGCCGCGCAGGCGACGGCGCTCGCGACGCGGCGCTACGCGAAACGCCAGCGCACGTGGTTTCGACACGAGCCGCACGTCGTCTGGCGCGATCCGGACCGCGACACGGCCCGCATCGCGGACGACGTCGCGGCGTTCCTCGGCGGCGCGCGCATTGCAAAAGCGCAGGGCCCAGAGTAGACGCCCACCGCAACCCCGTATGGCTCGCCCGCCCGCGATCGCAGCGCTTCGGCGGCAGATCGATCGGATCGACGACCAGCTGCTCCGACTCCTCACGCGTCGCGCGCGGCTCGTGATCGGGATCGGTTCGCACAAGGCGCGGCGCAACAGCACCATCTACGCGCCGGGGCGCGAGAAGGGCGTGCTGGCGCGACTGGTTCGCGCGAACCCGGGGCCGCTCACCGCGGCCCACGTGCGCGCGATCTTCCGCGAGATCATCTCCGCCTCGCGGAGCCTCGAAGAGCGCCTCACCGTCGCGTACTTCGGGCCGCAGGCGACCTACACGCACCTGGCCGCGCTCGAGCAGTTCGGCAGCGCGGCTGCCTACCGTCCGGCGCCGACGGTCGCCGAGGTCTTCCGGGACGTGGAGAACGGACGGGCCGATCTCGGCGTCGTCCCGGTCGAGAATTCGACCGAGGGCATGGTCGCGAACACGCTCGACCTCCTCGTCGATTCGCCGCTCAGCATATGCGCCGAGATCTCGTTGCCGATCCGGCACTGCCTGCTCGCCCGGCGCGGGACCGCGATCGGCGCCGTGCGCCGCGTGATCGCGCACCCGCAGGCGCTGGCGCAGTGCCGGCAGTGGCTCGCGACGCACCTGCCGGGCGTGCCCCAGCTCGAAGCGCCGAGTAACGCCGCGGCCGCCGAGCGTGCGGCGCGGGAGCGTGGCTCCGCGGCGGTCGCCGCCGAGGCGGCCGCCGACGCGTACGGCGTCGCGGTCGTGAAGCGCGACATCCAGGACGACGCCGGGAACACGACGCGCTTCCTCGTGCTCGGGCGGCACGATGCCGCCGAGCCGTCGGGCGACGACAAGACGTCCATCGTCGTCAGCGTGCGCGACGAGGTGGGCGTGCTGGCGAAGCTGCTGCGCCCGTTCGCGGCGCACGGCATCGACCTGATCAAGATCGAGTCGCGTCCCCTGCGCGAGCGGCCGTGGGAGTACTACTTCTTCCTCGATCTGCGCGGCCACCGCCGCGAGCGGCGCGTCGAGCGGGCGCTGGCGGCGGTTGCGCGCCGCGCGCTGCGTGCCAAAGTGCTCGGGTCGTACCCCGCCGCGCCCGGCGGGACCGGCTGAGGCAGCATGGACATTCGCTTGCTCGTCCCCGAGTGGATCCGGACCCTGGCCCCGTATCCGCCGGGCATGCCCATCGAGGAGCTCGAGCGCGAGCTCGGGATCCACGACTCGATCAAGCTCGCCTCGAACGAGAATCCGCTCGGGCCGTCCGCGAAGGCGACCGAGGCCATCGCGCGCGCCCTGCCGAACCTGCACCGCTATCCGGATGGCTCGGCGTTCTACCTCACGCGGCGGCTGGCGGAGCGGCACGGCGTGTCGCCCGACGAGATCATGGTCGGCAATGGCTCGAACGAGCTGATCGAGCTCGTGGCCCGGACCTTCCTGCGCCCGCGCGACGAGGCCGTGATGGCCGACCAGGCGTTCGTGATCTACCGCATGGTGACGCAGGCGGTGGCGGCGACGCCGCGCATCGTCCCGCTGCGCAACTTCACGCACGACCTCGAAGCGATGGCCGACGCCGTGACCTCGCGCACGCGCGTCGTCTTCGTCGCGAACCCGAACAACCCCACGGGAACGATCGTGCGCCGACCGGCGTGGGAGGGGTTCCTGCGGGCGCTCGCGGGCCGGCAGCTCCTGGTGGTCGCCGACGACGCCTACGCCGAGTTCGTGACCGATCCCGAGTACCCGGACACGGTCGTGTGCCGCGGTGATGGGGCGGTTCCGGTCGTGACCTTGCGGACGTTCTCGAAGCTCTACGGCCTCGCGGGTCTCCGCGTCGGGTACGCGGTGGCGCCGGCGCCGATCATCGAGGCGCTCGAGCGTGTGCGGCAGCCGTTCAACGTGAACGTGCTGGCGCAGGTCGGGGCGCTCGCGGCCCTCGAGGACCACGAGCACGTGCGCCGCACGCTCGCCGTCAACCGCGAGGGCATGGCCTACCTCACGCGCGAGTTCGACCGGCTGGGGCTCGCCTGGGTTCCGAGCTCGGCGAACTTCATTCTCGTGCGCGTCGGCAGCGGCGTCCCGATCTACGAGGCCCTCCTCGCCCGCGGCGTGATCGTCCGGCCGATGGACGGCTACGGCTTTCCCGAGCACCTGCGTGTCAGCATCGGCCTGCCGGAGGAGAACGCGCGCTGCATCCAGGCGCTCGAGGCCGTGCTCGCCGAGCGCCGTGCATGAGCGTGCTCGTCGGGCGCATGACGCTCGCGGGCGTCGGCTTGATCGGCGGCTCGCTCGGGCTGGCGGCGCGCAAGGCGGGGCTCGTGCGGGAGGTGGTGGGGTTCGGGCGGACGCGCGCGAACCTGGACGTCGCGCTCCAGCGCGGGCTCATCGATCGCGTCGCCACGGACGAGGCCGCGGCCGCGGATGCCGACCTCATCGTCCTGGCGACGCCGGTTGCGACCTGCGCCCGCTTGGCGGAGCGATTCCGGGCCCACGCCCGACCCACGACCGTGCTGACGGACGTCGGGAGCGTGAAGGGATCGCTGGTCGCGGAGCTGGAGGCGGCCTGGCCCGATCCGCGACGCGTCGTGGGCGCGCATCCGATCGCCGGCAACGAGCGTGCGGGAGCCGCTGCGGCCGAGGCCGATCTCTTCCGCGGCCGCCTCTGCATCGTGACGCCGACACCGCGCACCGACCCCGGGGCGGCCGCCCTCGTACGCGCCCTCTGGGAGGGTGTCGGCGCGCGTGTCGAGACGATGACGCCCGAGACCCACGATGCGATCCTCGCGCGGGTCTCGCATCTCCCGCACCTCGTCGCCTACGCGCTGGTCGCCGCCGTGGCTGGGCGCACCGAGGACGGTCGCACGCTGCTCGACTACGCCGGCAGCGGGTTCGTCGACACGACGCGCATCGCCGCCAGCCCGGCCGAAGTCTGGCGCGACATCGCGCTGGGCAATCGTCCCGCGCTCGCGGCGGCGCTGTCGGAGTTTCGCGCCGCGCTCGACGCGATCGAGCACGCCATGAAGAGCGGCGACGCGACCGCGCTCGAACGAATGCTCGCCGCCGCCGCCCAGGTCCGGCAGCGTCTCGGAGCGAAGCCGTGACCCGGCCGCTGCGCGTGCGCGGGCGCCGCGGCCCGCTCGCGGGGGACGTCGTCGTCCCGGGCGACAAATCGATCGCACACCGCGCGCTCCTGCTGGCGGCGCTCGCCGAGGGGACGTCGGTCGTGCGCGGCATCCCGGGCGGCGCCGACGTCGCGGCGACGCTCGCGGCCGTGCGGACGCTCGGTGCGGCCACGCGACGGGACGGCGACACGGCGGAGATCGACGGCCGGGGTCTCGCGCTCGGCGAGGGTGTCGACGTCGCCATCGACTGCGCCAACTCCGGTACGACCATGCGGCTCGGCGCCGGCCTCGTGGCGGGCCGGCGGGGGCGCCGCACGCTCGACGGTGACGCGTCGCTGCGGCGCCGTCCCATGGAGCGCGTGGCGGAGCCGCTGCGGCGGATGGGCGCCACGATCCGCAGCACCGAGGGCCATGCCCCGCTCGAGATCGAGGGCGGCGACCTGCAGGGCATCACCTGGACTCTCCCGGTCGCGAGCGCGCAGGTGAAGTCGGCGATCCTGATCGCCGCGCTCTACGCGAGCGCGGGACCGACGACGGTGATCGAGCCACATCCGACGCGCGACCACACGGAGCGCATGTTCGCCGAGCTCGGCGTGCGCGTCCGCCGCACCGCGAAGTCGGTATCGGTGTGGCCCGTCGACCGGCTGCCGCCGCTCGACGTCGAGATCTCCGGTGAGCTCTCCTCGGCGGCGCCGCTGATCACCGCTGCCGTGCTGCTGAACGGTTCGGAGCTGATCCTGCGCGGCGTCAACGTCAACCCGCTGCGCACCGGGCTGCTCGACGTGCTCGACCGCATGGGTGCGCGGATCGCCGTCTTCAACCGGCGCACCGTGGCCGGCGAGCCGGTGGCCGACCTCGAGGTGCGCTCGACGCCGCTCGTCGCGACCGCGGTCGAGGCGGAGGAGGTGCCGCGGCTGGTCGACGAGCTGCCGCTGGTCGCCCTGCTCGGCGCGTTCGCGCACGGAAGCACGGTCGTGCGCGGCGCCGAGGAGCTGCGCGCGAAGGAGAGCGACCGCATCGAGACGGTGACCGAGGGTCTCCGGGCGGCCGGCGTTCGCATCGAGCCCCGGCCGGACGGCTTCGAGGTGCGCGGCACGCCGGCGCGGCCCCGCGGCGGCAAGATCGACGCCCGCGGCGACCACCGGGTCGCGATGCTCGGGGCGATCACGGGCCTCGTCTCGCGGGAGGGCGTCGACCTCGTTGACCCCGACTGCGTGGCTATAAGCTTCCCCGGTTTCTTCGAGCTAGTCGACCAACTCGTGCAGCGATGATCGTGGCCATCGACGGGCCCGCGGGTGCGGGCAAGAGCACCGTCGCCAAGCAGCTCTCGGAGCGGCTCGGCTTCGGCTACCTCGACACGGGGGCGATGTACCGCGCGCTCACGTGGCTCGCGCTGCGCGAGGGCCTGCCGCTCGGCGACGCCGAGCCGGTGGGCGAGCTCGCGCGGCGGAACCCCGTCACGTTCGACGACGAGGGGCGGGTGTTCATCGCCGGCGTCGACGTCACCTCCGGCATCCGGCAGTCGCGTATCGACCGGATGGTGTCGGTCGTCGCTCGCCACACCGCGGTGCGCGAGGTGATGCGCGAGCGGCAGCGCTCGCTCGCCGCGCACGGGAACATCGTGATCGAGGGCCGCGACATCGGCACGATCGTCGTGC
>DATJZY010000169.1 GCA_035577985.1 Candidatus Eisenbacteria bacterium | reverse complement strand
AAAACATTCGGCGCGTCACGGGCCGACGTTTCGTCGCGCCGCTTCGCAGGCGCCTCCGCCCCGCGCCCGACCCCGCGCCACCTACGTGCGGCTTTCCGGTGGCTCGCTACGGCGTGACCCGCCCTGGGACGGGGGAGCGAGCGGCGAAGCGCACGTTTGGACGGACGGCGGCGTAGGCTTCGAGCAGCGTGCGCATCTCCTTCGGGGCGCTCGCGTGGAGGACGACGCCGGCGGCGCCGGCGTTGAATTGGTCGACGATGCGCTGGGCGCACTGGGGTGGCGATCCGATTGCGTTGCCGGTCTGGATCCATTCTGGCGGGTAGACGTCGCGGATCTGGCGCAGCTCTTCGTCGGTGAACTCGGTGGCGTCGGCGAAGCGGCCCTGGAGCAGCGGGTGCTCGCGAAGGCGCGCCAGGACTCCCCGGTCCCAGCCGTTCGCGTCGACGATCAGCTCGCCGTAGCCGGGGATCTGGAGGTACGTCGTCATGCGCCGCACGACGTGGCGCAGCTCGACCGACTCGGGGAGGGCGCAGGCCGTGACGAGGCACGACCACACCTGCACCGACGCTGGATCGCGTCCGGCCTGCTGGGCGCCCTGCCGCACGCGCGTCACGCACTCCGCGACGGCGCGATCGGTCCAGTGCGAGTGGAGCAGCACGGCGTCAAACGACCGACCGGCGAGCACCTGCGTCTTCGGGCCGAGGGCGGCGAGGACGAGGGGCGGCGGCGGGACGCAGGCGTGATCGAGGCTCAGATAGGCGAACTTGCCGGCGGGCCCGTCGTGGCCGAAGACCTTCTCGCCGGCCCAGAGCCGGCGCAGGAGCCCCGCCGTGTCCGCGAGCATCTTCCCGGTGACGCGCGGCACGCCCCACATGTCCGAACGGAGGTCGAAGCCGCGGCCGAGCCCGAGCGCGAACCGCCCGCCCGTGAGGGCGTTCATCGTGGATCCGATCGCCGCCGTCAGCATGACGTGGCGCGTGTTCGGGTTCGTGACGCCGACCGCGACGGCGATGTCGCGGGTGACGGCGCCCGCGGCACCGGCGAGCGTCGCCGCCTCCTTCACGTCGTGCCGCTCGGAGATCCACACCGATCCGAGCCCGACCGCCTCGGCGTCGCGCAGCTCCTCGAGCATGGGGCGCGGGTCGGCGACGCGGCCGGGGAGGGTGTAGAAGCCGAGCTCGGGAAAGCGAATGGCCATGGGACGCCCGCGATAGCACGACGCCGTCGTCGCCGGCTATCCTCGCGCACGATGCGCTCGGTCGACGACATCCGCGCGGCGCTCGCAGCGCACGCGCCGCGCGTTCTCATCGGTCGCCAGCGGGCCGCCGTCGCCATCGTCCTCCACGAAGGTGCGGCCGGCGCGGAGATGCTCTTCATCGAGCGGGCCGAGCGCTTCGGCGATCCCTGGTCGGGGCAGATGGCCTTTCCCGGCGGGCGCATGGATCCCGGCGACGCCGACGAGCGCGCGGCCGCCGAGCGCGAGACGCTGGAGGAGGTCGGCCTCGACCTCGCCGGCGCGGAGCGTCTGGGACGGCTCGACGATCTGCATGCGGGCATCCGGCTCGTGGCGCCGCTCGTGCTGTCGCCGTTCGTGTATCGCATCGACGCGCGCCCGGCGCTCACGCCGAACCACGAGGTGCGCGAGACGCTCTGGGTGCCGCTGCGTACGCTCAGTGACCCGGCGCATCACGTCGACCACCGGTGGGCGCTGTCCCGCTTCCCGGGCATCCTGGTCGGAGAGCCCGGCCGCCACGTGGTGTGGGGCCTCACGTATCAGGTGCTCGAAGGCCTGTACGGGATCGCCGGCGTCGCGCTGCGGCGATCGGCGGGCTGATCCGGCGGGCCTACTTGGCCGCGTCGCGGTTCGGATCGTTCTCTTCGATCAACTGCAGGACTTCGCGTGCGAGGCGCACCATGTAGGCGCGGATCTCGTCGTCCGTGCCACGGGCGATCTCGCGCGCGGCGGCGGTCCATTGCGCGTGCACGCCCTCCTGGAAGATGAAGGGCACCATCCGCACGAGCGTCTCGATGCCGAGGCGGATGACGTCGCCGTCGCGCGCCAGCGGCTCCCTGTCGGGGGCGCTCCCCTCCGCCTGATTCAGCACGTGGACGTACAGGCTCGCGTAGGGGTTCGGCACCACGCCGATGCCGGTCGCCCGCTCCGTCTCGTCGGTGATCCGCCGCCACGCGGCTTCCTTCTCGAGGATCTTCAGGATCGCGAGGCGATCGGGTTCGGGGAAGAGGAGGACCGCGCGCAGGACCCGGTCGAGGAGCGGATCGTTCAGGATCTCGCCGACCAGCTCGTGGGCCGTGTTGAGCAGCGTCTGCAGCGCATCGAGTCCCGAAGCGGCTTCGTTCGTGCGGGGCATGCAGGGCGAGCATGCGGCGTGCGGCCCGGAGTGGTCAAGCCCTTGGCGCCCCGCGCTGCGCGCGAACTGGGCACGCCGTGCCCGCTTTCCTCGCGCCGGGCGGCCCGCTCGCGCCTCCGGGAGGTAGGGGGCGGCGGCACGCGCGTTGCTCATCCGCGGCAGCAGATGGCGAGCTACGATCGACTTTCGGGACTGGACGAGCTGTTTCTCGGGTTCGAGACGGCGAACGCGTACATGCACGTCGCGGTCACCGCGGTCTTCGAGCGCGGGCCGCTCTGCAAGCCGGGAGGCGGGGTCGACATCGAGCGGCTGCGCCAGCACGTCGCAACCCGCCTGCCCGGCCTCCCGCGCTTTCGTCAACGGATCGGCTATCTGCCGCTCGTGCGCGACGCCATGTGGGTCGACGACGACCGCTTCGATCTGGTCCACCACGTTCGCCACGCGAGCCTGCCGCGTCCCGGATCGAGCGCGCAGCTCCGGCAGCGCTGTGCCGAGATCCTGGAGCGCCCGCTCAATCGCCGGCGACCCCTGTGGGAGATGTGGGCCATCGAGGGGCTCGCCGACGACGCGTTCGCGCTCGTCGTGAAGGTGCATCACTGTGTCGTCGACGGCATCGCGGGGATCGGCGTGCTGGCGGCGCTCCTCGACGTCGAGGCGGCGCCCGCTCCGGGCGTGGTGGTGCCGTGGCGGCCGCGCCGCCCGCCGACGACACGCGAGCTCATGCGCGACGAGGTCGCACGCCGCA
Organism: Candidatus Eisenbacteria bacterium; assembly: GCA_035577985.1. NCBI lineage: Bacteria > Candidatus Eiseniibacteriota > Candidatus Eiseniibacteriota bacterium. The sequence continues at coordinate 14,837 of DATJZY010000169.1, read as the reverse complement.
TGCGAGGGACGCTGGCCGCCGGCCGTGCGATGGGGCAGGCGCTCACCGACCCCGTGGGCGGCGTCGGGCAGATCGGGAGCGCCGCCAAGAGCCTCTGGCGCCTCCTGCGCACCGGCCTCTCGCCCGCGCCCATGATGTGCATCAACCGTCCGCTCGGGCCGCATCGCGAGCTCGCGTGGCTCGCGCTCGACCTCGAGCGCGTGAAGGCGATCCGGCGACGGCTCGAAGGGACGGTGAACGACATCGTCCTCACGCTGGTCAGCGGCGCGCTGGGCTCGGTGCTGCGCCGTCGCGGCGAGCTGCCGCGCGGCGAACCCCTGCGCGCTGCCGTTCCGGTGAGCGTCCGCACGGCCGAGGAGATCGGGGCGCCGGGAAATCGCGTCTCCATCTGGCTCGTCCCGCTCCCCGTCGCCGATCGGAACGTGCGCCGCCGGCTCGCGACGATCCGCGCGACGACCGCCGAGCTGAAACGGGGCGGGCAGGCGGCCGGGGGCTCCGTGCTCGCGGAAGCCGCCAACTGGGCGGGCGGCGCGGTCGTCGAGGCGGCGGCGCGCGTCATCAACGCCACTCGCATCTACAACCTGATCGTGACCAACGTGCCGGGGCCGGCCGTGCCGCTCTACCTGGGCGGCTCGCGCATGCGCGAGGTGTATCCGCACCTGCCGCTGTTCGAGCAGCAGGGCATCGGCATCGCGCTCCTGAGCTATCTCGGCACGCTCTACGTCGGCATCACCGCCGACTGGAACCTGAGCGACGTGCTGGGCGAGCTGACGGAGCGCTTCGAATCCGGATTCGCCGAGCTGGCGGAAGTGGCCGGTCTCGACGACGATGCGGGTCCGGCGCATCGCCCCGCCACCGTCGTCGGCATCTGGCGTCAGGGCGTGTCGTCGTAGAACTGCCCGATCACGTCGCCGATCGGGCCGCGAGCGTCCGGAACGAGATGGCCGACGTCGTCCTGGTAGTCGGCGCAGGTGCGCACCTCGGGTGAGTACCCGGCGGCGATGTCGGGCGCGTCGCCGACGACGATCGCGATCGCCTGGTCGATGTACGGATGGTTGAAGGAGGCGCGGACGCCCTGCGGCGCGCCCGGGTACGGGCACACGGCGTGACCCGGGCCGCCGACGACCGGTTGCAGGACGATCTGCTTCACCTGCGGGTGCTTGGCGCGAATGGTCGCGACGGCCGCGCGGATCCGCTGGGCCCACATCTGCACGTCGGTGTCGTAGCCGTGCGAGGTGATCGTGATGATCACGCGGTCCGGCGAATCCGAGTCCTGCGCGCAGGGCGTGCACAGCGTGACCAGCCCGGAGCCGAGGCACTCGGCGTCGACGGGTGGATTCCACGCGTCCGCGTTCGGGTCGGCCCAGACGTCGACGTCGCCGCCGGCGCGAAAGCGCATCTGCCAGCGCGCGTCGGTGATGTGCTGCTGGAACTCCGGCGTCTCGTGCCACATGAGCGACTGGCTGAAGCCGAGGATCTCGGTGCAGGTGAAGCCCCCGGGCGGAATGGTGGTCGAGGTGACGAGGGTCGTGGTCGTGACCGACGTGGTGCAGGTGCAGGAGCTGGTGCAGGGATCGCCGGGCGCGCAGGCCTGGTTTCCTTCGCACTGCTCGCCGACCTGGGCATCGACGAAGCCGTCGCCGCAGCGCGAGAGCGCCGCCTTGAAGGGCCGCCGCTTCGGGTTCGCCTTGCTGACGACGAGCGTTCCCGTGAGCGTGTCGCATGCCGGCGCCGCGATCGACGCCTTCACGAGCCTCACGCGCGCCGGCTGGCCGCTGCGATCGAGGAGGCCCGAGCACGCCGGCCAGGCGGCGCTGATCTTCGTGGATCGCTTGCCGCGTCGCATGCCCGGCTTCACGGGCCTGCAGCCGACGTCGATCGCGATGCCGTTCGCGTCGAGGGAGATGGCCGCCATGCCGGTCGCGGAGCCGCCTCCGGCGAGCACGCCGCGCGCGACCAGGAAGCGGCCGCCGCCGCAGGCAGGCGCCTTCGCCGCCGCGGGGACCGCCGCCATGGCGAGCAGCGCGGCGACGGCGATCGCCAAGGGTGCCCTCATGCCCACAGCATTCCCGTATCCCGCACGCGTGTCGAACAGTTTGCTCGCGGGGCGGAACGACTCGATGCGCGGGCGATCTCAGGCGAGACCTGCGATCGCCTCGCGTCGCCACTCGCGGATCGCCGCGCCGATCTCCCGCGGGTGATCCTCCTGCACGAAGTGGCTGCCCGGTCCGATGTGCCGGATCTCGAGCGCGCGGATCTTCGTGCGGCACCACTCGAGGATCGGGCCCTGGATGAGGACGCCCGGCTCGAACGTGAGCAGGAGCTTCGGTACCTCGCCGTCGCCGAGCCAGCGGGCGTAGCGGTCGACGAGCGCGACCACGTCCGCGGGCTCGCCGTCGAGCGGGATCTGGTTCGGCCAGCGCCACACCGGACGGCGCGACGCCGGATCGGGGAAGGGCTCGCGGTAGGCCGCCATCTCCTCGGCGGAGAGCTTGCGCAGGATCGATCCCGGGAGCACGCGCTCGACGAACACGTTCTTCTCGAGGATCAGCGTCTCGCCGACGCCCGGCGTCCGGAAGGCTCGGAACAGCTCGCGCGACGCCTCGGGCCATTCGCTCCACGCGAGCGGCCGTACGATCGCCTCCATGAAGGCGATGCCCGCGACGCGCTCGGGATGCCGGCGCGCCCAGTCGAAGCCCAACGCCGAGCCCCAGTCGTGGAGCACGAGCGTCACGCCGTCGAGCCCGAGGGCGTCGAGCCACGCCTCGAGAAAGCGCGCGTGATCGGCGAACGAGTAGTCGAGGGCCGGCTTGCCGGACTTGCCCATGCCGATCAGATCCGGCGCGAGGCACCGGCCCTCGCCCTCGAGCTCGGGGATGACGTTCCGCCAGAGGTACGACGACGTCGGGTTCCCGTGCAGGAACACGATCGGCTCGCCCGCGCCCGCCTCGCGGTAGTGCATCGTCGAGCCGAGGATCGCGAGGTCGTGCTCGGGCATCGCTACGCGATCCGCTCGACACGCGCGGGAACGTGCTTGTGCCACGGCGTGCCGGCGAGGAAGTCCCGCTCGGCCGCGGCGGTGAGCTCGTTGGGCGCCACGCCGATGCGCCGCCCGCCGCCGTCGCGCGGCATGTAGTCCATGCCCTCGCCGTTCGGGATGGAGATGTGCCCGGGCTGCATCATGTCGGTCACCTCGACCGGCACCTCGCTGCTCCCGCGGCGCGTGCTGAGCCGGACGATCTCCCCGTCGGCGACGCCGAGCCGCCCGGCGTCGTCGACGCTCATGCGGAGCGTGCCGGCGCGCTCCTTCGCCAGCGACGCTGGATTGCGGATGATCGTGTTGGTGGTGTCGGAGCGGCGCTCGCCCGCCGAGAGGATGAACGGGAAGGCGCGATCGCGCGGCCGCGGCCCGCCCGTGAGCTTCTCGAGCTCGGGGTACAGCTCCGGGATGGCGAGGTTGATCCGGTGCTCGGGCATGCGGATCCGCGACCAGCTCGCGTCGTACTCCTCGTCGGAGAAGACGACCGCCGTGCGGCTCTCGAGGATCGTGTCGAAGAGCTTCTCGCCGGCGGTGAACGGATCGCCCTCGAAGCCCGCGCGCGCCGCGGCCTCCGGATGCTTCTGCACGTACTGGTGCGCGAAGGCCCAGTAGACGGCGCCCGCCGCCATGCCGTCGGGGAGCGTCGGTCCGAGCGTACGGTACAGCACCACGGGGGCGTACTTGGCGACGCGCGGGCTCGTCGCCATCGCCTGGAGGAAGGCGCTCGCGAACTCGAAGCGCCCCTGGGCCGCGGCCTCGCGCAGCGGCGCGTAGTCGGCGTCGCCGAGCTCGCCCATCGCCTCGACGAGCCGCGCATGGATCTCCGGCTCGGCGAGGGTGCCGGGAAGCGGCTCCATCACGGGATGGCGCAGGTGGAAGGCGTTACGGGGGAACTCCAGGTTGAAGTACGTCGCCTCGGGCTTCTCGAACTGGCTGGAGGCCGGCAGCACGTAGTGCGCTTCGCGCGCGCTCTCGGTCAGCGCGACGTCGATCACGACCAGCAGCTCGAGCTGCCGCATCGCCTCGCGCATGCGCTGGCTGTCGGCGACGGAATGGAGCGGATTGCCGCTCTCGATCAGCATGGCGCGATAGCGGTTCGGGTGGTCGGTGAGGATCTCCTCGGCCATGACGTTGCACGGGATGAGGCCGGTGATGATCTTCGCGCCGGCGACCGGGCTCACCTTCGGCCGGTCGTCCGCGGTGCCGCGGCGTTCGGCCTTGCTCGCGCCCGTGAGCGCGACCAGCGGCAGCGGCGCGTAGTTCGTGCCCTTGCGCCCGAAGTTGCCGGTGAAGAGCCAGATGAGACGCTGCAGCCAGCTCCCGAGCGTCGAGTGGACGGACATCTGCATGCCGAGGTCTTCGTACACGGACACGCTCGCGGCGCCCGCGATCCGGCGCGCCGCCCGGCGGAGGAGATCCTCCTCGACGCCGCAGGCGGCGGCGTAGCTCGCGACGTCGATCGCGCGGAAGCGGGGCGCGATCTCGTCGAAGCCGGTCGTGTGCTCGGCCACCCAGTCGTGACGGACGAGGTCCTCCTGCACGAGGATCGCGACCAGGGCCGCCAGGCACCACGCGTCCGTGCCGGGCTTGATGGCGAGGTGGAAGTCGGCCTTCTCGGCCGTCTCGCTGCGGCGCGGATCGATGACGACGATCGAGCGCTTGGGATCGCGCGCCATCTCGCGCAGGCTCGCGCGCGCCCGCGCGAAGCCGTGCGACTGCCACGGGTTCTTGCCGATGAAGACGGCCACCTCGCAGTGCTCGAAGTCGCCGTGCGTGCCGGCGCCGATCATGCGGCCGTTCACCCAGAACTCGCCCGTCTTCTCCTGCGCGAGCGCGTTCGAACGGTAGCGGTTGCCGAGCGCCGCCAGTGTCGCCGCGCCGTAGGAGCCGCCGAGATGGTTCCCCTGACCGCCGCCGCCGTAATAGAGGATCTTGTCGCCCCCGTAGCGCGCCTTGACGTCGGCGAACTTCGCCGCCACCTCGCGGATCGCGGTGTCCCAGTCGATCGCCTCGAAGCCACCGTCGGGCCGCCGGCGCAGCGGACTGTCGAGGCGGTCGCCCGCGGTCTGGTAGAAGTCGAGGCGCTGCGCCTTCTCGCAGAAGTAGCCGCGCGAGATCGGGTGGTCGCGGTCGCCCTTGATCTTCACCAGGTGGCGGCCGCCCGGGCCGCCCACCTGCACGTCGAGCCCGCAGTTGAGGCTACAGAGGATGCACGCCGTCTTCTTCCACTGGGGATCTTCGGTCGCCGTCGCCATCGTGCGCCTCCAGGGGTCGAACGTTCCTGACGAAACCCCCCTAGCGGGGCAGGTTTCGTAACACAACCGACTAGGTTAGGATGCCCCCGAGATGTCGCGGAAGCGCTTCGACGACATGCCGTGCTCGATCGCGCGGGCGCTCGACTTGGTCGGCGACTGGTGGACGCTCCTCATCATCCGCGAGGCCTTCCTCGGCGTGCGCCGCTTCGCCGACTTTCGCGACCACCTGGGCATCGCGCGCAACATCCTGTCCGATCGCCTGCGGCGCCTGGTTGCCGAAGGCATCCTCTCCAAGCAGCCGAAGAGCGCTCCCGATCGCGGCCACGAGTATCGATTGACCGAGAAGGGGCGCGACCTGTGGGCGGTGCTGACGGCGCTCCGTCTGTGGGGTGACAAGTGGGTCTACGGCGCGGGCAAGGAGCCCGTCCTCTTCCGCGATCGCGACCGTGGTGCGGTCGTGATGCAGCTTCTTCCCGCCGACGCCGACGGCAACCCGCTCGATCCGCGGCGCCTGGTCGCGATCCCCGGCCCGGGCACGTCGCCCGAGGTGGTCGAGCGTTACCGCACGTCCGCGGCTCGAAGATCCTAGACCCGAGATGCGGGGTCGTTGACCGCCGCCACCTCGACCGCGTATCGGGCTCCGCATGCCGGCACCGATCCGATTCGCCCTCCTCTCGGCCGCGCTCGTCCTCGCGACGGCGAGCTGCAGCGATCCGTCGCCGTCGCGCCAGGTCGCCGACCGCTTCATGGACCTCTACTACGCGCGCATGAACGTCGCCGAGGCCGCGAAGCTGACGGGTGGCGCGGCGCGCACGAGGCTCGACGGCGAGCTGGCGGCGCTGAAGGGCGTGCCGCGCGAGACGCCGGGAGGCGAGCCGCGCGTCACCTTCAGCCTCACGTCGGGCAGCGAGCCCACGCCGACCCAGGCGACCTACGTGTATCACGTCGTCGCGCACACGCCGGACGTCGGCAAGGTGGGCGCGACGCTCACGCTCACCTTGCAGGACGGCCACTGGCTCGTGACGGCGCTCAGTGAGGTCGAGGGACCGCCGAGCTCGTAGGTAGCTCGGGCTCCTCGGCGGCGCTGCTCTCGTGCAGGCCGCACTCGCGCTTGAGACCGAAGAAGCGCGTCTCCTCCTCCGACATGCCGTCGGTCAGCTTGTGCGACGTGTGCCAGTCGCCGATCGACGGATAGCCCTGCTCCCAGAGCGGGTGGTACGGCAGATCGTACCGCGTGAGGTAGTCGTAGACGTGCTTGTCGTTCCAGTCGACGATCGGGTGGACCTTCAAATAGCCGTCCTGCACCCCGAGCACGCCCAGGTGCTTTCGCGTCGATGCCTGCACGCGCCGCAGGCCGACGATCCACGCATGGGCGTCGAGCTCGTCGAGGGCCCGCTGCATCGGCTCGACCTTGTTCATCTGGTTGTAGCGCGTGATGCCCTCGAGCCCCTGCTCCCAGAGCTTGCCGTAGCGCGCTTCCTGCCACGCCGCGCTCGTGAGCGGCCGGTACACCTTCAGGTTGAGCCGCAGGCGGGCGGTCAGCTCGTCGGCGAAGCGATAGGTCTCGGGGAAGAGGTAGCCCGTGTCGATCATGACGACGGGAATCTCGGGCCACTGGCGCGTCACCATGTGCAGGAGCACCGCGGCCTGCGCCCCGAAGCTCGACGACAGGATGATGTGGGGCCGCAGGTGATCGAGCGCCCAGGTCACCCGCTGCTCGGCCGACTGCTTCTCGAGCACCGCATTCGCTGCGGCGACGTCGAAGCGGTCGACGTCGATCTGGGGAGTCATGCCTCCAACCTGAGCACGCCCCCGCCGCGAGTCAAATTGCGCCGACCCAAGACTATGTCTTGGGTCGGGGAGGGCGCGAGAGTGTTGCGTCGGTGGCACGCGCGACCGGCATGCCGCGGCCGGCGGAGCCGGCGCGGCAAGAGAGGCACGCGCGACGGACTGATGGAACCGGGGAAAGGGAACGTCTACTCCTCGCGCGTGCCCTGTGTGCCGCGCCGGCTTGGCCGGCCGCGGCATGCCGGTCGCGCGTGCCACCGACGCAACAAGTCTCGGTCCTCTCCGACCCACGACGTAGTCGTGGGTCGGAATGCTAGACCCGCGGCCAGAGGGTCAGCGCGCAGGCGTACAGGGCGCCGGCCACCACGAACATGCTCGTGTAGCCGAAGACCATGCCGACGACGTAGCTCGCGAGCGAGGCCACGACGGACACCATGGCGTTCACGCCCCAGCCCCAGGCGACGAGCCGCCGGCCGCCGGGCGCGAGACGCGAGAGCCCGCCCGGGAACGGCACACCCATGGGGAGCCCCGCCGCGCCGACGACCGCGACGCAGACGGCGATGCGGGCCGCGAGCGGCAGGCCGAGCAGCGCGCGGCAGAGCGCCGGGACGAGCGGCGACGCGAGCACGACCGCGATGGCCACGACCGCGGCGAGCGCCGCCGGCACGACCGCGCGGCCCGCGAGCGCCGTCGTGCGGGCGAGACGGCTGCCGACGCCCGAGCCGGCGAGCAGCGCGGCCAGGACCGTGGCGACCGCGAGCACCGGGTTGCCGAGGAAGATCGTGAAGCGCTGCATGAGCCCGACCTCGATCAGCATGAAGCCGGCGCCGAGCGAGGCGAAGTAGGCGGCGCGCGAGACCTTGGACGGCACGTCGCGCCACGCCGAGCGCAGCCGCCAGAGCGGCCAGCCGATCGCGAGCAGCGCCACGATCGCGAGCCCGACGACGTTCACGAGCAGGAAGATGAGCGGGTTCTGCAGCGGGGCGGCCTGCGTGCGCAGGATGTCGAGCAGTCTCCGCCAGCGGAAGCTCACGAACAGGAACGGCCAGTCGTCGGTCGCGGGCCGCAGGTCGATCACGTCGTCGGCCGTCGCCCCTTCGCGGATCACGCGATCGAAGAGCGTGTTGCCGCGGACGAGGGGATCGTAAGCGAGCGGAAAGTCCCACTGCGCGGCGAACGCGCGCAGCGCGGTCACCTGCTCGGGCGTGAAGGGCTCGCGCCGGACGAGCAGCGTCGCCCAGCCGTAGACCTTGCCCTCGAGCACGGCGATGCGCGGCGCGGGATCGAGCCCGTCGGCGGCGAGGGCGTCACGCGCGAGGGCCGCCACCCGATGCGCCCAGCCGAGGCGAAGGTCGCGCGTCACCGTGAGCACGCCACCCGGCGCGAGGCGCGCCAGGAGATCGCGGAACGCCTCGGTCGTGTAGACGTAGCTCTCGGGCATGGTCCCGAGGCCCCACGCGCCCTGCGCCGCGCCGGTGTCGACGCCGGAGAGCTGCACGATGTCGTACTGCGCGCGATCGCGGGCGACGAAGTTCCGCCCCTCGGCGACGACGAGCGTGACGCGGGGATCGTCGAGGACGTGTCCCACCTCGGCGCCGTAGACGTCGCGCACGACGTGCGCGTTGACGGCGTTCAGCTCGACCGCCGTCACGTGCGACGCGCCCTGCGAGAGCGCCTGCAGCACGTCGGTCGCGCCGCCGACGCCGATGACGAGCACGCGCGGGTTCCGCTCCAGGAGGTAGGCCGGCGACTGCGAGCTGGCGGCGAAGAACTGGATCTCCGCGAGCGGTCGATCGATGCGATACAGGAAGGCGGGCGCCTGCCCGTCGAGCATGAGCATGCGCTGCGTGATGCGGAGGTCGCGGAGCTTCGGGCTGAGATCGCCTCCGAACTGCGGCGGCAGCGTGTCGAAGGGCTCGGTCACGTCGACCCGCCCGAAGTGGCTCCACTGCGAGAAGTCGGTGGCGAGGCCGCCCGGCTTGGCGCCGCGCGCGAGCAGCGGGCCGTGCTTGTCCGGCGCGATGTGGACCTCGATCGGGTGCAACGTGGCGAGCGCGAGCATCGCCGCGAGGTTGGCGACGAGGACGCCGAGGCCGCGGCGACCCGACGCGAGACGCGCAGCCGCGGCGCCGGCGGCGCCCGCCGCCGCGAGGAGAGCGAGCCCACCCAACGCCGGCAGCGCCGCCACCGCCAGCGCGCTGCCCGCGCCGGCGCCGACGAGATCGGCGAAGTAGAGGCGGTTCACGTCGCGCACGAAGGCGGCGAACGCCGTCGAGAGCGCGAAGCCCGCGAACAGGAACGGGAGCGCCAGCACGGCGTAGAACGCGAGCAGGAGCGGCAGGCCCGCCAGGGTTCCGAAGAGCCATGCGCTCGGCACGTCGATCGCGTTGACGACCAGGAAGGCGGGCAGGGCCGTCGCCGCGAAGCGGACGAGGTGGCGCCCGATCGCGTCGGGAGCCGTGGCGGGCGACGTCTCGGGACGCGCGGCGAGGATCACCCCCGCGGCGCCATAGCCGAGGAGCGCGACGCCGATCATGGCGAAGACGAGCAGGGGATGGAGCCGCACCGCGATGAGCCGCATGAGCGACACCTGCAACCCGACCGCCGCGAGGGAGGCCAGGCCGACGGCGGCGACGAGGCGGGCGGGCGTGTCCTCCGGAGGCGCGACGGTCGCACCCACGTCGCGCGCGGCACCGGAGGTCATCGGGGGCCTCACCTAGCGTGCGGGTGGCCGCGAGTGCAACGTGAGACTCCCGCGCATCGGTTCGACGCTCGTACTCGTCGCCGTCATTGACCCTGCATCGCCTCGCCGTTAGTGCGCTTCGACACCAGGCCATGGCGAGGGAGGGGGGGCCGTGAGCACGAACATCCTTCACATCGACCCGGATCCGGCGGGGCGGGCCCTGGTCCGGCGATCGATCGAGCGGCTCGGCGAGCACGCCGACATCATCACCGTCGACACTCTGCGCAGCGCGCTCGAGCTGCTGTGGAGCACGCCGGCGGCCTGCATCGTGACCGAGATCGAACTGCGCGACGCCGCCGGCCCGACGGTGCTGCAGCGCCTCGCCGCCGCGCGCCCCGGCGTCCCCCTGATCGTGCTCGCCGCCACGACCTCCGAGGCGGTCGTCGCCGCCGGGCGTGCTCTCGGCGTCGTGGCGCTGCTCGCGAAGGACGTTCCGGGAGTCGACGAGCTGTCGATGGCGATTCGCGATGCGCTCGGGCGCACCGTTCTCGCCGAGACCGCCGTCGCGAGCGCGGTCGGCGAGGGGCCCCAGGTCTCGCGCTTCGGCGGCAGCGACTTCATCGCCGGCACGGCGTCGATGCGATACGTCCTGCGTCTGGTCGAGCGCGCGGCCGAGAGCGCCGTGCCCGTGCTCATCGAGGGCGAGACCGGCACGGGGAAGGAGATCCTCGCGCGCGCCGTCCACGCGCGATCGGCCCGGCGGGCGGCCCCGTTCATCGCGCAGAACTGCGGCGCAGTCGCCGAGACGCTTCTCGAGAGCGAGCTCTTCGGCCACGTGCGCGGGGCGTTCACGGGCGCCGAGCGCGATCGCGCCGGGCTGTTCCTCGAAGCCGGCGCCGGCACGGTGTTCCTCGACGAGATCGGCGAAGCGCCGCCGAGCGTCCAGGCGCGGCTCTTGCGGGTCCTCCAGCACGGCGAGGTGAAGCCCGTCGGCTCCGATCGCGTGCAGCGCGCCTCGGCGCGCATCGTGGCCGCGACCAACCGGCCGCTCGCGGCCGAGGTGCGGGCGGGACGGTTCCGGGCCGACCTCTACTACCGCCTGAGCGTCTATCCGATCGCCGTGCCGCCGCTCCGCCAGCGCGCCGCCGACGTGCCGCGGCTCCTCGTGCACTTCCTCGAGCGTTTCGCGCGCGAAGAGGGGCGGACCGACATGACCTTCTCGAGCGACGCGCTCGAAGCCCTCGCCGCGTATCCGTGGCCGGGCAACGTGCGCGAGCTGGAGCACGAGGTCCACCGTGTGGTGCTGACGCTCCCGTCGGCGACGCGCATCCTGCCCGAGCATCTCGCGCCCCGGGTTCGTCACCACGCCCCGCCGTTGGGCGAGCCGCTCGCGCAGCTCCTCGCACGGGTCGAGCTGGCCCTCATCCGGCAGCGGCTCGACCGGTTCCCCACCAAGACCGAGGCGGCGCGCAGCCTCGGCATCACCCGCGAGGCGCTCTACCTGAAGCTCCGGCGCCTCGGCGGCTGCGGGTCGGTGGCGCAATCGTAGTCGCGCGGGCTTCCCTGGGCCCACGACAGTGATACTGGACTGGTATGGCGCCGCCCGCCCGCTCCGTCATCGAGACGCGCTACGACCAGATGTTCCCCGTGCTCGACGCGGCGGAGATCGACCGCCTGCGGCATTTCGGCGAGGTCCGGACGTACGCTGCGGGCGAGCGCCTGGTGACCAGCGGCGAGGTCAGCCCCGGCATGATCGTCGTCCTCTCCGGCGAGATCGCGGTCACGCAGCACAGCGTGCTCGGCCATGATCAGCCGATCGTCGCTCACGGTCCGGGGTCGTTCATGGGCGAGCTGGCCCAGCTCTCCGGACGTCCCTCGCTCGTGGACGCGCGCGCGACCAAGCCGGTCGAGGCGCTCGTCATTCCGTCGCACCGGCTGCGCGACGTGCTGATCGCCGAGGCCGAGCTCGGCGAGCGCATCATGCGTGCGCTCATCCTGCGGCGCGTGGGACTGCTCGAGACCGGAACCAGCGGGCCGGTCATCGTCGGAGGCGTCGGCGATGGCGACGTCCTGCGCCTGGCCGGTTTCCTTTCGCGCAACGGCCATCCGCACAGCGTGCTCGACCCCGACGCCGACCCGTGCGCCCGGACCTTGATCGAGCGCTTCCACGTCGCCTCAGCCGACCTGCCGATCGTGCTGTGCCCCGGGGGGCAGCTGCTCCGCAATCCGAGCGAGAACGAGCTCGCCACCTGCATCGGGCTCGTGCGTCCAATCGATGCGAGCCGCGTGTACGACGTCGCGATCGTGGGCGCGGGACCGGCGGGGCTCGCCGCCGCCGTGTACGGCGCGTCGGAGGGACTCTCGGTCATGGTGCTCGACTGTCGTGCGTTCGGCGGTCAGGCCGGCGCCTCGTCGCGCATCGAGAACTACCTCGGCTTCCCGACCGGCATCAGCGGGATCGCGCTCATGGCGCGCGCCTTCAACCAGGCGCAGAAGTTCGGCGCCGAGATGGCCATCCCCGACGAGGTGGTGCGGCTGCAATGCGCCCCGGACGACGGGGGTGCCCACTTCGGGCTCGGACTCAAGAACGGCGAGCGCGTCCGTGCACGCGCGGTCGTCATCGCCAGCGGCGCGCAGTATCGCCGGCTGGACCTCGACAATCTGGCCCAGTTCGAGGGCAGCAGCATCCACTACTGGGCGTCGCCGCTCGAGGCGAAGCTGTGCGCCGGACAGGAGGTCGCGCTGGTCGGCGCCGGCAACTCGGCGGGGCAGGCGGTCGTCTATCTCGCGAGCCGCGTGGCGAGGGTGTGGCTCCTCGCTCGCGGGCCGAGCCTCGAAGCCAGCATGTCGCGTTACCTGGTCGACCGCATCGCCGCGCTGCCCAACGTCGAGGTGCTGCTGCACACGACGATCTGCGGGCTCGAGGGGGATGCGGGTGTCCTGAAGGCGATCCGCTGGCGCCACGGCCCGTCGGGCGAGGAGGTGCGGCGCGCGATCCGGCACCTCTTCCTCTTCATCGGTGCGGCTCCGAACACGTCGTGGCTGTCCGCCTCGGACGTCGCCGTCGACGCGAAGGGCTTCATCCTGACCGGCGCCGACCTCGGCGACAGTCGGCGTGAGCTCGAGACGAGCCGCGACGGCGTGTTCGCCATCGGCGACGTGCGCGCCGGATCGGTCAAGCGCGTCGCCGCCGCGGTGGGCGAGGGTGCGCAGGTGATCGCGACCATCCACGCGTTCCTGGCGGACGCCGGCGATCGGGTCGCCGCCACCGCCCATCACGGGAGGGTCTGATGGCCGACGAGTGCGAACATGCGGCCGGCATCCGAAAGGTGACGCCGAGCGCGCGCGGGTGCGAGGAGTGCCTCGCCAGCGGGTCGCCGTGGGTGCACCTGCGGCTCTGCCGGACCTGCGGGCACGTGGGCTGCTGCGACAGCTCGCCGAACCGTCACGCGACCAAGCACTTCCACGAGACGCAGCACCCCATCATCGAGGGCTACGACCCGCCCGAGGGCTGGGGATGGTGCTTCATCGACGAGGTGACGCTCGATCTCGCCGGCCGGACGACACCGCAGCGCGGGCCGATCCCGAGATACGTCTGACGAGGCGCGGCGGCGGTGCGCGGGTGCCGCAGGCACCCGTCGGCGATTGAGTCGCCGCCACGACCTGTGCGAGGAGACGCCCATGCCGCGCTCCCGCCGCCTCCTCTGCGTCGTCTACGGAATCATCGCGCTCCTGGCGCTGATCGGCACCTGGAGCCAGAACGTCGCCTACTTCCGGGCCGACGAAGGCCTTGCGGGGTTCGCCCTGGCCACTGCACGGTTCTGGCCCGCGACGCTCGCGACGCCCGCCAGCGTGTCGATCACGGTCGACATCGGGCTCTTCTTCCTCGCCGCGGCGTTCCTGATGGTGATCGAGGCGCGCCGCCTGCAGATCCGCTTCGTGTGGCTGTACGTGCTCTTCGGCATCCTCATCGCGATCAGCGTGACGTTCCCGTTGTTTCTCATTGCCCGTGAGCGCCGGATCGTCGCCTGCGGCGAGGGTGGGGCGGACCTCGGGATCGGCCGGGCGGACACGATTGCGCTCGCGACGCTCGGGCTGATCTCGGCGGTGTTCACGCTCTGGTCCCTCGGCCACTAGCGCGGCCGGCGCGCTGCGAGACCCGGCCTGCCCGAATGGGCCGACTCGTCGGTGCTGACGCTTCCACCTTGACAGTCTCCGGGACCCTCGGACAAGGTTTCCGTAGGCAGGTCGAGAGGAGAACGAATTCATGTCGAAGTTCGGGCTGGGCATCGTGCTCGTGACCGTCGGGGCTGCGCTTGCGGGTGCGGCGGACGTCACGACCAAGAAGCTCTTCATCAAGGACAACGCCGACGCCTCGAAGCGGCAGATCCAGGTCCTGTCGAAGGACCCGAGCGTTCTCCCCTCGCAGGCCGGCGACCCCGCCACGAACGGCGCGGCGCTGCACGTCTACAGCGCCACCGACGACTTCTGCTTGGTGCTGCCCGGCGGCTCGCAGTGGGCGAACAAGAAGGGCAATTGGCTCTACAAGAACAAGAGCACGAAGAACCAGCTGCAGCTGAAGAACAGCAAGATCGTCGTGAAGATCAAGTCGGGCGTCACCTACACGCTCTCCGACAACACGACGCAGGGCACCGTCAACGCGCAGCTCCAGTTCGGGACGGGGACGCGCTACTGCATGCACTGTACCGGGAACAAGAAGGACGAGGCGCTGAAGTTCCTCGCCAAGGATTGCGCCGCGGCCCCGTGTGATCCCGAGCCGTCGGCCTGCGAGTCCGTCACCACGACGACGGGCGGCGGGACGACCACGACCATGCCGTCGGGCGGTTCGATCCTGAAGGGCGCGCTCGTGCCCACCGTCGGGCGCTTCAACTACAACCTGAGTCTCGGGCTGCCGGGAGCGAACAGCGCCTGCAACACGAACTTCGCGGGCACGCACGCCTGCACGTACGCGGAGCTGCAGGCGGCCGCGGCCGCGGGCGACCTCGTCGGTCTGCACGACACGGCCAGCGGCGTCGTCACCTCCTTCTGGGCGATCGATCCGACGGCGGCC
>DATJZY010000168.1 GCA_035577985.1 Candidatus Eisenbacteria bacterium | reverse complement strand
GCCGAGCGATTATCGGGGAGCGAACGCTGCACCCCCGGGACCGCCCGCGCCGCCTCTCCGCTGCGACGATCCGCGCGCTCAGGGGCAGCCCGTCCGCACGAAGGTGACGATCTTGTCGATCTGCGTGTTCGTGAGGTCCGGCAACGCGGGCATCCCACCCGTGCCGTCGACCACGGCGTCGTAGACGTCGGCCGAGCTGGAGCAGCGGATGTTGGGACCCTGGACCTGGTCGGCGTTCTGCCCCCCGCCGCCGTTCGGCCCGTGGCACGTCGAGCAGTTCGACGCGAAGAGATCGGCCGGAGTCTGCGTGCAGTTCGGCGAGAAGAAGCCGAACATGCTGGTCACCTCCGGGTCGGTGAACGGGAGGCTCGGCATCACCGGGAAGGTGAAGCCGCGTCCGCGCGTGATGGCGCTGTTCACCCGGCTGCGCACCGAGCAACGGATGTCGGGCCGACCGCGCGGCGCGTCGCCCTGCCCGTTCTGGCCGTGGCAACCCGCGCAGTTGTTCGCGTAGAGCGTGGCGCCGGTCGCGCTGCCGCTGGGGCACAGGCCGTCGAGGTAGGTCTGGATGCGGGCACTCTCGGCGTCGGTCACGCTCAAGAGCGCCGGCATGCCGCCGAAGACGCCCACGACGCCGTAGTACACGACGTAGCGGGCGGCGCGCGCGCAATGGATGTCGGGTGCGGTGCCGCCGTGGGCGTCGGCGCCGTGGCACGTCGCGCAGTTGCCCGCGTACAGATCGGCGCCGGTCGCGGTCGCGGCGGGACACAGGCCGTCGAGGTAGCTCTGGATGTTCGCGATGTCCGCGTCCGTGAGCCGCAGGAAGGCCGGCATCGTCGTCTCGGGCGTGGGGCCGGGACGCCCGGATTTCACCGCGTCGCTGACGTCGCGATTGCAGCGCACCGCCGGTCGGCCGCCCACGCCGCGGGCGTCGGTGCCGTGGCACGACGAGCACTGCGCGAGGTAGAGCGCGGCCTTCGGGTCGCCCGGATCGACGGGCTGCTGGGTCGCATCGCATTGCCCGGTCGCGACGAGGTCGACCCAGTGCTCGAGCGCCTGCATGCCGGGGCTGCCCGGCTGGAGCTGCGCGCCGCCGCCGTGGCCGAGCCCGCCGGTCGGCTTCTGGAGCAGCACCGAACCCGGAGGGTCGACGACGTCGATCAGCGCCGCGAGGCTCGTGCGCGTGGCGGCCGGATCGTCGGCCACGACGCGCAGGCGCGTCTGCTGCGCGGCGCCGCCGGCCACGTGGCACGTCGAGCATACGGGCACGAGCGCGCGGGCCATCACCTCGGTGCTGAAGACGTCCTCGCACATGGTCGAGCCGGCGCGGCGAGGCGCCAGCACGAGGACGGCCTTCAGCCGGCCGGCGGCGCCGCGGATCCGCAGCACGCCTTGCGTGATGACGGCGTCCTTCGAAACGCCCGTCCACTTGACGCGGCTGCCCGCGGCGGTCGCACCCTTGAGCGTCATGCGCCGGCCGCGCTGGCGGCCGCTCACGGAGTAGTCACCCGACGTCGCGTCGCCGGCGATCGTGAGCGAGAGCATCCCCGAGAGCCGCGGGCCGCTCGCCTCGAGCGACGCGCTGGCGCCTCCGCTCCGCCCGCCGTCGAGAATCAGATGCCCGTCGTACGACGTCGCCGCGCCGGCGACGCGCGCACTCGCGAGCACGGCGACGGCGATCAGCACGTGCAGCCATCGGCTCTCTCGCCGCGGCGCCCGCCACATCGTCTGCGCTGTGGCCATGTCCGGGTGCTCCACTTCCGGTGGCAGGTCCAGCAACGCCCGTGCCGTCCGGGACGAACGGACGGGCGCGGCGATGGGGGGCGCGGCGGCGAACGCGTGACGGCGCGCTCCGCGCGTGACGCTCCGGCGACGCGGTGCTCAGCCGAGCCGCTTCAGATACGCGTCGGTGCTCGCCCGCACGCGTCTTTCGCGCTCGGCCGGATCCTCGTCGACGATGATCTCGTCCGGCCGCACCTTGAAGAGCGGCTGTCCCTTCCGCACGACGCCGCCCTCGACGAGCACCTCGGTCACCGTGCCCGCGAACTCCGCACGCACGGTGTTGAACATCTTCATCACCTCGATGATGTAGAGCGGATCGCCCTTCTCGAAGTGCGCGCCCTCGGTGACGAACGGGGGCAGGTGTGGCGCTTCCTGCGCGTAGAACGTGCCGCCCATCGCGGCGACGATCTCGTCGGCCTTGGTGGCGGGTGGCGGTACGAGCACCCGCCGCATCGCCTCCTGATGCTTCGGATCGTGGAGGCGCGCGGGGATGTCGACGGTGAGATCGTCCTTCAGCTTGAGATCGTAGAAGCCGACCTTGGCCGCGATCATCGGCAGCAGATCCAGGATCTCGAGCCCGAGCTGATGGCCGGCGTGCGCGGCGCGCACGCGGCCCCAGGTCGCCTCGTCGAACCCGAACGCGGGCGCGTCGCCGGCGAGCGTCGCGTCGAGATCCGGCCACGACGTGCCCGCGGGCACGCGCGTGGCGAGCCTCTCGTAGAAGCCGAGCGCGGTGTCGAGGAGGTCCCGGTCGTGATCCCAGATCTGGTTGGCGGCCGCCGACTGGGTGCCGTCCATGTCGAGCAGCCGGTACGTCTCGGCGAGCACCTCGACGGGATTGCGCAGCCACTCGACGCCGTCGCGCACGACGAAGTCCTGCCGGTGCTGCGAGAGCCACGCCGACAGGAAGTGTGGCTCGGTGAACAGGAGCCGGATCGGCCGCTCGAGGAGCGTCTCCTTGAGGCCGATCACGTTGCGCGTCGCCTCGAGCCCCTCAGGCACCGCGGCGGCGGTCGCGCGTCGCTCGATCTGCTGGAAGGCGTACTCGAGATCGAGGGTGTGCGCCTCCTGGGCGAGCTCGCCGACCAGCGTCAGGTACGGCACGACGAACTTCGTCGTCGGCTTCGCCCAGGGATCGCGCGCGAGGAACCAGGTGAGGATCCCGTAGTGGAACTCGAGGTTCGTCGCGAGGTCCATGCCGCGCAGGGTCGTGCGCCGGAAGATCTCTACCAGGCGCTGCCAGCTCTCGACCCGATCCTTGCCGGTCGCGAGCAGGAGCGCGATGTTCGAGTCGTACGCGCCGGCGAGCCGATAGCGCATGAAGAGGTTCGTGTCCGGGTTCTTGATGCAGATGCCCTGGTCGTCGCGGATCTCGCCCGCGATCGGGTCGGACCACGACATGATGACGCCGCCCGCCGCGGGATTGAGCGCCCGATCCGTCGCGTTGAGCCGCGCCTCGATGGCGGCGCCCTCACGCACGACGCGGGCGGGCTTCGGCAAGCGGCGCTTGTGGCGCGCGATCAGCGCCATGGCCTCGACCAGCGACTGGACCTCGAAGGAGTCCTTCGGGTCGTCGGGGTTCGTGAAGCGCAGGGCGTAGCACAGCTCCGAGACGCGATGCTCCACCTGGATGCGCGTGTTCACCTCCATGAAGTAGTGCCGCTCGCCGTCGACGATGCACTCGAACGTCGACGCCGAGTCGAGCTTCACGGCGGAACCGAAGCGCGCAGCCTCCTCCTCCATGCGGGTCAGCACGCCGAGGTCGCCCTCGAGCGCGCGGGCCTTCGCGAGCGCGCCCGCCGCGCGCGCCTGGGCGAGCGCGTCGCGCAGGCCCTCCTGCGTGACCGAGACCTCGACGAGCTTCTGCTCGTGCATCTGCAGCGAGCAGTCGCGCCCGCCGAGCGAGACGCACCACTCGCCGTTGCCGAGGATCTGGATCTCGTTGTGACGCGTCTGCTCGATGTTGAGCTCGAGCAGCATGTTCTTGTTGTCGCCCACGCCGGTCGCCTTGACCTCGGAGAGCACCTCGCGCACGAGCCCGGGAACCTGTGCAGCGTCGTTGAAGATGCGCTGGCCCTTCCCGCCGCCGCCGCCGATCGCCTTCAGGCGGAAGCGGCTGCCGGGCTGCTCCGCGAGCAGGCGCGCCGCCTCGGCCTTCAAGGTCTCGCCGAGCTCCTCGATGGTGAAGAGGTCGATGCGCTTTCGGTACGAGGCCTCGAGGACCCGTTCGGCGAGCTCCGGGAGCGGGCGCTTCGCGTCGCCCAGCCCCGAGACGTCGAGCCCCTGCTCGCGAGCGACGCGCGCGAGCGCCGTGCGATCGGGGTACTTCCGCAGGAGCGTACGGACCGTCGCGTCGTTGAGCCCGGGCGTGACCGACACCCGGTTCTCGATCGCGGTGCGCTTGGCCTCGTCCTTCGCGCCGGCGGCGGTCTGCGTGTGGGAGCAGGGGCCGATGAACGAGAGGCCGGCGTCCTCGAGCGCGCGCACGAACTCCGCGTCCTCGGCCATGAAGCCGTAGCCCGCGAAGACGTACTCGTAGCCGTGCTCGCGGCAGATGCGGATGATGTCGGCGATGCGCTCGAGCCGCTCGGCCTTGGTGGCACCCGTGTAGTCGGGCAGCGCGTGGACGTGCTTCGGATTCATGATCCGCAGCTCGGGCGAGAGCGCGCGCGGGAAGACGATGCTGTCCTTCTCCGAGAGCAGCATCCCCACCTGCGTCATGCCCATCTCGCGGAAGACGTCGATCGCCTCCTTGCGGATCGGGCCGCGGCAGACGATCAGGATCTTCATGTCGTCGCACGCGAACGAGCGCACCCACGGCGAGCGCGCCTCCCCGAGCCGCCGGTCGCGGAACTGGAACGGATTCGCCCCGTAGGACGCGCGCGACTCGGCGAGTCGGCGGTCGCGATCCTTGGTGGCGTCGATCGGCCGGGCCGGAATCGCCATCAGTGGAACTCGCGCTGCGGCTCCACCATCGGACCGGGGACGTAGTGGTTCAGGAGGAACTTCAGGTGGTGCGTCAGCACGCGACGGAGGTCCGTGGGCATGACGATCTCGGAGATGGAGCCGAGGCTCAACGCCTCGCGCGGGTTCATGAGCTCACGCTCGTAGCGCTGGTTGAGGAGCGCCTCCTGCGCCCGCAGCCATTCCGCGACCTCCGCCTCGGGCACGCCGGCCTTGCGCTTCTTCGCCGCCTCGTCCCGCATCTGGCGGATCTCGGTCTTGTAGACGAACTCCTTGCCCGCGGTGCCCATGACGGCGACGCGCGTCGTCGGCAGCGCGAGCACGACGTCGGCGCCCGTCGCGTAGCTGTTGAACGCGGCATAGGCGCCGCCGAAGGCGTTGCGCAGGATGAGCAGGATGCGCGGCGTGCGGATGTCGATGATGGCGTCGAGCATGGCGCGGCCGGCCTGGACGATCCCGCGGCTCTCCTGGTCGCGACCGGGCAGGAACCCGGTCGTGTCCTCGATGAAGACGACCGGGGTGTTGTAGATCGAGCAGAAGCGGACGAAGCGCGCGATCTTGTAGGCGGCGTCGACGTCGATCTGCCCGCTCGCGACGGCGCTGTTGTTGGCAACGAAGCCGACCACGTGGCCGCCCAGGCGTCCGAACGCGGTGATCGCGTTGCGGGCCCGATCGGGTTGCAGCTCGAAGTAGTCGGCGTAGTCGCACACGCGCTCGATGAGGATCGTCACGTCGAGCGGCGTGTTGAAGCCGGTCGGCGAGTTGAAGGCCTTGCGCAGGAGGGTGTCGATCTCGTTCGTCTGGCGGTCGACGGGGTCGCTCGTGCGCTCGTACTGCGGCGCGACCCGGTTCGAGTTGGGGAGGTAGCTGAGCAGGCGCTGCGCCGTCTTGAGCGCGGCCACCTCGTCCGGCACGGTGAGGTCGGCGACGCCGCTCGCGCCGTGCACCTTGGGGCCGCCGAGGTCGTCCGGCGTCACGTCCTCGCCGAGGACGTTCTTGATGACCGCCGGTCCCGTGAGGCCGAAGAACGTGTCGTTCGGCTGGATCACGAAGCTGCCCTGCCGCGGCAGATACGAGCCGCCGCCGGCGTTGTAGCCGAACATGCACATGATGCTCGGCACGACGCCGCTGATCTTGCGGAGCGCGGTGAAGGCCTCGGCATAGCCGTCGAGGCCGCCGATGCCGGCCGGGACGAACGCGCCGGCGCTATCGTTCATGCCGATGCACGGGATGCCGCGCTCGCCCGCGAGGTAGATCAGGTTCGCGAGCTTGCGGCCGTTGGTCGCGTCCATCGAGCCGGCGCGCACGCTGAAATCGTGGCCGTAGAGCGCCACGTCGCGGTTGCCGATCTTCACGATGGCGGTGACGATGGATGCGCCGTCGAGGTTCGGGCCCCAGTTCTGGTAGAGGACGGTGGGCTGCGTCTCGGGGTCCTGCAGGACCGCGATGCGCTCCCAGACGGTCATCCGGTCCTTGGTGTGCTGGCGGATGATCTGGATCGTGCCGGCCGCCTCGTAGGGCTTGCGCCGGAGCTCCTCGCCGGCGGCGAGCGCCTGGTCGTAAGGGCCCTGCGAGGCTGGCGTACCGGCGGCACGGGACGCGTCGGCCAGCGGGTCGTCGAGCGCGGGGGTCACGGCCGATTGCGTCGCCGCCTTCGTCTTCGTCGTGATCTTCGCCATGGACCTCGCGGGACGCACGGGCGCAGCCGGCGCCCCCTCGAACGCCCCTACCTAGTGGGGTCGGGGAGAAAACGCCAGCGGGGTGCGGGTCGGGGCGGCTTCGCGGCCCGTGCGTTGTCCGCGCCGGAGCGGATGCCGGGGGGGTCGCCGCCTTCGCTCCCCGGTAGTCGCTCGGGGCGGCGACCCCCCGGCACCCGCTCCGGCGGGCAGTGCGACGCAGCGCGAAGCCGCTTCGACAAGTTCGGAGGGAGTGGTACCGGGGCGTCAGTGACGGATATGCGGCGATGGGCTTCCGCCCGGTCGCCGTCGTCCGGAAGTACACGCGACGCGTCGGCGCTACTTGACGTCGAGCGCGTCGCACGCATCCGGCGTGACGACTCGCACGGCGCCCAGCCCGGCCTCAAGCGGCGCCTTCACCTCGGCGGCCTTCCCCACCACGACGATCGCGACGGCGTCGGATTCCGGCATGTGCTGGGCCGCGGCGCGCGACGCCATCTCCGGCGTGACGGCGGCGACGCGGCTCCGATAGGTCACCAGCTCGTCCTGCGGCAGCCCGTTGAACTCGATCTCGGCGAGGCGCGCGGCCATGGCATCGGGCGTTTCGAGGCGGAGCGGGAACTGCCCGCGCATGTAGGTCTTCGCCTTGGCGATCTGCTTGGGATCGATCGCTCCGCTCCGGAAGTCGCCCTCGACCTGCAGCGCCAGCATCAGCGTTTCGACGGTGGTGGGCGTCTTCGTGAACGTCTGGATGCGGAAGTCGCCGCCGACCAGGCGCGCGACGAAGACGCTCGACGCGCCGTAGGTGAGGCTCCGCTTCACGCGCAGCTCCTCGATGAGGCGCGACGTGAAGCCGCCGCCGAGCACCGTGTTCGCGACCTGGGCGGGAAGCAGGTCCGGATCCTTGCGCGCCATCGCGATCGCGCCGATGCGGATCTGCGTCTGGGTCGCGTCGGGCTTGTCGACCAGCAGCACGCGCCGCGCACCCACGGGCTCGGGCGCGCCGGCGCGGGCGGCCACGGCCTCGGCTCCCGGCTTCCAGTCGCCGAACGCCGCCTGGATGCGCGCGAGCGCGTCCTCGGCCTTGACGTCGCCGACCAGCGCCAGGATCGTATCGTTGGGCCGATACCAGCGGTCGTAGAAGTCACGCACGTCGCCGCGCCCGAGGTCCTCGACGGTCTTGCGACGTCCCTCGACCGGACGGCCGTACGGATGGCGACCGTACAGCCAGGCGGCGAAGCACTTCTCGGCGATCTCGGACGGCTCCTCGAGCTGGCTCACGAGCGAGGCAAGCTGCTCGTCGCGGACGCGCCGCACCTCGTCGCGCGCGAACGCAGGGTCGCGCACCACCTGGCGCAGGAGATCCATTCCCGCGCCGAAGTCGCCGGAGAGGAATTCGGCCGTGATGACGCTGGCGTCGGTCCCGGCGGCCGCGTTGATCGAGCCGCCCAGCGACTCGATGGCGCGCGCCAGATCCTCGGCCGAGAGGCGATCGACGCCACGCTTGAGGGAGCCGGCCGTGAGCGCCGCGAGCCCCTCCTTGCCCGGGGGATCCTGCGCGGCGCCGGCGCCGACGAAGATGGCGACGTCGACCAGCGGCAGCTCGTGATACTCCGACACGATGACGCGAAGACCGTTCGGGAGCGTCGTGCGCGTCACCGGCGGCAGCACGAGCTCGTCGGCGGCGCGGGCCGTGGCGCCCGCGAGAGCCGCGGCGAAGAGCAGCACGAGCCGCATCATTTGGCTGCCTTCCGTTCCTGCGTCGGCTCGAGCACGACGATCGTGCGGCCCGTGGGGACGAGGTAGCGCTGCGCCACGCGCTGCACGTCCTCGGCCGTCACGGCATCCCAGGCGTCCTCCAGGCCGAACAGCGCTCGGTAGTCGCCGAGGACGGTCTCGAAGAAGCCGAGCTGGTTCGCCTTGCCGCTGACGGTCTTCATCGAGCGGACGAGCTCGGCGCGGAGCTGGCGCTTCGCCTTCGCCAGCTCGTCCGGCGGCACGAGCTTGCGGCCGAGGTCGGCGAGCACGACGTCGATGCGATCGACGAGGTCCTTCGCCGTGCGACCCGGTCGCGCCTGCGCGTGAATGCTCAGCAGCTCGAGATCGATGCCCCAGTCGAGGTCCGCGTCGACCTGGGTCGCGACCTCGTGCTCGCGCACGAGGTCGCGATCGAGGCGGCTCGACTCGCCGCCCGAGAGGACGCGCGTGGCGACGTCGAGCGCCGGTCGATCGGGATCGGCGGCGCGCACGGCCTTGTAGCCGATCAGCACCGACGGCAGCTCCGCCTGGCGGCGTACGATGATGCGCCGCTCGCCGTTCTGCTCGGGCTCCTCCGCGTGGACGGGGGCCGGCGGGGGACGGCGCGGGATGGCCCCGAAGTAGCGCTCGGCGAGAGCAAAGCCAGCCGACGGCTCGATGTCACCGACCAGGACGAGGGTCGCATTGTTCGGCGCGTAGTACGTGTGGAAGTAGGCGCGCGCCTCGTCGAGCGTGATGAGCTTCAGGTCCTCCATGAAGCCGACGGTGTTCCAGCGATAGGGGCTGCGGACGTAGGCCTGCAGGTAGAGCGCCTCGTTCATCGCCCCCTGCACGTCGTTGTCGATGCGCAGGCGGCGCTCCTCCATCACGATGCCGCGCTCCTGCTCGAGGTTCTTCGGGGTGATCGCGAGGTTCGCCATGCGATCGCTCTCGAGGTCGAGGATGATCGGCAGCGCCTCGCGCGGGAAGTTGTTCAGGTACGCGGTGTAGTCGCGGGTCGTGTAGCCGTTGGTCGAGCCACCGTTCTGCTCGATCGTGTCGTCGAACACGCCCGGTCCGAAGCGCTTCCCGCCGTTGAACATCATGTGCTCGAACAGGTGCGCGATGCCGGTCGTCCCGTAGTGCTCGTTGCGCGAGCCGGCGCGGAAGAAGATGTACGAGCTGACCACCGGGGCAGAATGGTCCGGGTGGACGAGGACACGGAGGCCGTTGCGGAGCGTGCGCGTCTCCACCGGAAGCGTGATGCCCCGCGCCGCCGGAGGCACCACGAGCGCGAGCGCCGCGATCGCGGCCGTGGCGACGAGGAGGCGGCGCACCCGGGTCGTCTACCAGACCCCGCGGGTCAATCAAGCTCGCGGGCGACGAGGACGAGCTCGGCGTTGCCGCGCTGATCGTGCTTCACGAGCCGGCCCTCGCCGAGCGCGCTCACGATCGACGGCGCGTCGGTCGCCTTGATCCGCGAGCCGACGAACCAGACCCGCGCTCCTGCTGCCAGGGCGCGCCGCAGCTCGCCGGCCATCTCGTCGCCGCCCACGGCGGTGATGCCCGCGGCCAGATTCGGCGTATAGCCGACCGTGGTGCCGGCCCACGGCACCAGCACGGGAACGTCGCGCTGATAGTACGCGACGACGTATGCGCTCGGGCCGTAGACGAGCACGCGATCGGTCGGCCCGCGCTCGTGCTCCATCTCGACCACGAGCGGTCCCAGATCCTCCACGTACGACGACACGCCGAGCGTCGTCCACGCCCGCGCCCAGGCGGCGTCGGCGACGACGAGCACGAGCGCGAGCGAGGCCACGATGCGCTCGACGCGAGCCGGCGCGACGGCACAGGCCACGAGCGAGGCGATGCCGCCGACGCCGAGCAGCGTCGTGCAGAAGAGGAGCACGCGGCCCTCCGTCAGCGGGACGAGACGGAGCGCCGAGAGCGCCAGCAGCAGGGCGACGAGCGTCGCGACCGCGATCGCGAGCGTGACGGCGATCTCGCCGCCGCGCACGCATCGCCACGTGATGGCCGCGACGGCGGCGATCGCACCGATCGGCCCCAGCACCGACGCCCATGCGCTCCACGCCCAGGTCGCGATGCTCCTCGCCATGACCAGGGCGTCCGTCGCGGGAAGGAAGCTCTGCGCGTAGTACGCCTGGAGCGCAGGCGAGTGGTGGGGGCGGAGCACCAACCCGTAGAGCAGGCCGCTCCCGATCGCGACCAGCACGAGGAGCGCGACGGCCGCGCGCGTGCCGCGGTGATCGCCGCGACGCCACGCCGACGACGCCACCGCGACCAGCAGGGCCGCGCCCACGAAGGGCTGGCTGTTCGACACGAGCATGCCGCCGACGAGCGCGGCCGCGAGGGCGCCGAGGCCGCGTCCGCCCGGCCCGACGCGCAGCGCCAGGTCGAGGGCGAGCAGCGCGACGGCAGCCTCGGTGCTGTACTGCTTCAGTACCTTCGCGTAGCCGATCGACAGCGGATCGGTCGCGATGAGCGCGAGCGCCGCGAGTCCACCGGCCGGGTGCCCCGCGATGCGGGTCCCGATGCGATAGGCGAGCACGAGGGTCGCGAGGCTCGCCGCCAGCGGCACCAGGCGCAGCACGACCTCGGGTGGACCACCGAGTCTCGCGAGCGGCCACAAGAGGGCCGCCCAGCCGATCGGCGTCACGCTGAGCGCGAGCCACCATTGCCCCCATCCGCTCATCCGGGTCGTCAGCGCCACCCACGCCTCGTCGGTCCAGAAGCCGTAGCGTCCGAAATCCTGCAGGCGGTAGGCCACGCCGCCGAGCCCGACGGCGATCGCTGCGACCGTCCACCAGGTGGTGCGCACGCGGCGCGCTTACGGAGATGACGCCCGCCGGTCAAGCTGGTAGATGCCGTCGCCGATGGCGCGACCGGCGCAGAGCGTCCGACACGAGGTCGAGCGCCTGCGGCGCGAGATCGACGAGCACAACTACCGCTACCACGTGCTCGACGATCCGGAGATCTCGGACGCCGAGTACGATCGGCTGTTTCGCCGCCTGGAGGAGCTGGAGCAGGCGCATCCCGAGGTCGTCACGCCCGACTCGCCGACCCAGCGGGTCGGGGCGACCCCGGCGTCGGGATTCGAGACCGTGCGCCACAGCCAGCAGATGCTGTCGCTCCAGAATGCGATGACGCGCGACGAGATGGAGGAGTTCGACGCGCGGGCACGGAAGTTCCTCGGGCTCACGTCGCTCGCCTACGCGGGCGAGCCCAAGATGGACGGCGTCGCGATCGAGCTCGTCTACGAGCGCGGCGTGCTCACCGTCGGCTCGACGCGCGGCGACGGCGTCACCGGCGAGGACGTCACCCGGAACCTGCGCACGATCAAGAGCGTGCCGCTCCACCTGCGCGCGACCGAGCGGCCGGTTCCGAAGCTGCTCGAGGTGCGCGGCGAGGTGTACCAGCCGCTCAAGGCCTTCCAGGCGCTCAACCGCGAGCGCGAGGAAGCGGGCCAGCCGGTGTTCGCAAATCCCCGCAACTCGACCGCGGGGTCGTTGAAGCAGCTCGATCCGCGCGTGACGGCGTCGCGTCCGCTCGAGCTCGTGTGCCACGGCGTCGGCGAGGTCGAGGGGACGTCGTTCAAGACGCACGCCGAGCTGCTGGCCGCGCTCGCGTCGTGGGGCCTCCGCCCCGTGTCCGAAAGCCGCGTCCTCGAAACACTCGACGAGGTGGCCGCCTACTACGACGACCTGGCGCAGCGCCGCGACGACCTGCCGTTCGAGATCGACGGCGTGGTGATCAAGGTGAACGACATGTCGCTGCAGCGCCGGCTGGGCCAGGTGTCGCGCGCTCCGCGCTGGGCCGTCGCGTGGAAGTTCCCGCCGCGCCAGGCGCCGACCCGGGTGACGAACATCTTCCCGTCGGTCGGGCGCACGGGCGTGCTGACGCCGGCCGCCGAGCTCGAGCCGGTCGCGGTGGGCGGCGTCACCGTGCGCAACGCCTCGCTCCACAACATGGACGAGGTGGCACGCAAGGACATCCGCGTCGGCGATCGCGTGCTGGTCGAGCGCGCCGGCGACGTCATCCCGTACGTCGTGAAGGTGCTCGATCCCCATCGTCACGGGCGCGGCAAGCCTTTCCAGATGCCCGCCAAGTGTCCGGTCTGCGGCGCCAAGGTCGTTCGTCCGGAGGACGAGGTCGCCTATCGCTGCACCGGCGCCGACTGTCCCGCCCAGATGAAGCAGCGCCTGCGGTTCTTCGCGCACCGCGGCGCAATGGACATCGAGGGGCTCGGCGAGAAGCTGGTCGAGCAGCTCGTCGACAAGGGCATCGTGAAGCACCTGCCCGACCTGTACGCGCTCGACCTCGAGACGCTGACCGACCTCGAGCGCATGGGCGAGAAGTCGGCGACCAACCTCCTCGCCCAGATCGAGCGCAGCAAGCACACCTCCCTGCCCCGCTTCCTCACCGCGCTCGGCATCCGCCAGGTGGGCGACGCGACGGCGAAGGCGCTCGCCGACCATTTCGGCACCCTCGAGGCCGTGATGGGCGCGTCCATCGAGGAGCTGCAGGAGGTGCGCGACGTGGGTCCGGAGGTCGCGGCCAGCATCCGCCAGTTCTTCGACGAGCCGGGCAACCGCAAGCTCATCGCCAGGCTCGAGCGCGCCGGCGTCCGGCCGGCCCCGGTGGTGCGCCGGCACGGACCGCTCGAGGGAAAGAAGTTCGTGCTGACGGGCGGGCTCGGATCGATGACGCGGCCCGAGGCCCAGCGCCGGATCGAGGAGCGCGGTGGCCGCGTGGTGTCGAGCGTCAGCAAGGAGACCGACTACGTCGTCGTGGGCGCCGATGCGGGCTCGAAGCTGAAGAAGGCCGAGAAGCTCGGCATTCGCCTCCTCGACGAGGACGCGTTCCTGCGCATGGTCGGCGGCTGATGGTACGCGCGCGCCTTCGGATCCTCGGCCGGGTGCAGGGCGTGTGGTACCGCGGCTCGATGCAGGAGGAGGCCCGCCGACGGGGCGTCGCCGGATGGGCCCGCAACGAGCCCGACGGCAGCGTCGCCGCCGAGGTCGAGGGCGAGCGGCCGGACGTCGATGCGCTCATCGCGTGGGCGCGCCGGGGCCCGTCCGGCGCGCGCGTGAGCGAGGTCGTCGTCGAATGGATTT
This sequence comes from Candidatus Eisenbacteria bacterium, assembly GCA_035577985.1. Classification (NCBI taxonomy): domain Bacteria; phylum Candidatus Eiseniibacteriota; species Candidatus Eiseniibacteriota bacterium. The sequence goes on along the minus strand of DATJZY010000168.1, from coordinate 26,385 downwards.
CCGCCACCGGCGACGAGCAGGGCGACTTTGCGATTCGACGCTGAGCGTGCGCCGCTCGTGGTCGGCGCCGTCTTCCTGGCGCTCGCGCTGCACGGCCTCGGTGCCTACGACGTGGTCGGGGACGACGAGGCGCGCGAGGTCGGCATCGTGCAGGACGTCGCCGCCGGGCACTGGCTCTGGCCGCGCTTCAACGACCGGATGATTCCCGACAAGCCGATCCTGTTCCACTGGGTCGCGGCGATCCCGTGTCTGGTGGCGGGCTTCTCGGAAACGGCCGTGCGCCTGCCGGCCGCGCTCGCGGCGGCGGGCCTCGTCGCGTGGACGACCTGGTTCGGCATGCGGACGCTGGGCGCGAATCCCGGCATCGCGGCCGGTCTCCTCCTCGCGACCTTTCCCGCCTTCTTCGACCGCGCCCGTGTCGCGCGACCCGACACGCTGATGCTGGTGCTCCTGGCCACGGCCCTCGGCCTCGCCTGGACCGCGTGGCGCCATGATCGCCGTCGCGACGCGACGTCGGCTCTCGTCCTGCTGGGTCTCGCGACGTTCGTGAAAGGGCCGGTTCCACCCGTGCTCTTCGGGGCGACGATGGTGGCCTTCCTCGCCTGGCAACGCGAGCTCCGTCGCCTGCGACTCTTCCTCTCCGTCCCCGGCCTCGCGGCCTTCGTGCTGCTCGGCTTCGGCTGGTACGCGGTCGCGATGGCCGGCTGGGGCGACGAGTTCGTCCGCCAGCACCTGGTCGGGCGCTACGTGCGGAACCTCGCCGGCGGGCTCGCGCAAGGCCGCGCGTACTCGCCGAAGTCGCTCGGCTACCATCTGAGCTTCTACCCGATCCACCTCCTGTCGATCGCGCTGCCGTGGACGCCGCTCGTCGTGGCGGCCGTGATCCGCCTGGCTCGCCGGCGCGGGTTCGCGAATCCCCTCGTGCGCTTCCTCGTCTGCTGGATCGTCGTGCCCGTGGTCGTGTTCACGCCTGCGGAGTACAAGCTGCGCTACTACCTGCTGCCCTGCCTGCCGCCCCTGGCGCTCCTCGCAGCGCCGCTCGCCGTCGAGCTGGTGACGCGTCCGCTCGGCCACCTGCGCGCGACACGCCAGTCGATCGTCGCGGGCCTGATCGTGCTGCTCGCGGGCGCGGCCGCCGCGTGGCTCGCGCTCGCCCGCCCCGATCTGCTGTCCGAGGCCGATCAGGCGGTGCTCGAGGCCGTCCTCGCCAGCATCCCGGGCGGCAAGGGCGTCGCGGCAGCGATCGTGGGAATGCTTCTCGGCGTCACCGGCGCCGCGGTCGTGCTCCGCCTGTGGGGACCGCTCATCGCGGTCACGGGCGCGCTCGCGATCGGCTGGCTCGCGGTCGGGGCGCCGGCAGTCGCCGTTCGCGCGAGCCAGGCGCAGTCGCTGCGCCCGTTCGCAGAGACGATCCGTGACCGCTTCCCCGCGCCCGGAGCCCTCGCGTTCTACGGCGAGACCGTGCGGTCGGTCGTCGTCTACGTCGGGCACCCGGTCCCGTCTCTCGGACGCGACGCGCGTCGCATCACGCCCGGTCTCGGCGTCATCGCCACGCCGGCGGCCTACGAGGTGCTCGCCCGGGCGGGCTACGTTGGTCCGACGCTCGCGATCGGGAGCGGCCTCACCGGCAACCTCGAGCGCGCCACGCTCGTGCTCGCCGAAGGCCTCGAAAAACCCCGTTGACGGGCTTTGTCGCCGGGCGGCGATCCGCTATGTACGGGCGATCGTGCAAGGATCTTCGCCGCACTTCGGAGGAGGAGGACGATGAGCGCGAAGCCGATTTCCACCTTCATCCGGCATCATTTCCGGCACTTCAACGCGGCCGCGTTGGTCGACGCCGCGGAGGCGTACCGCAAGCAGGTCGACGGCGGCGGCAAGATGCTGATGGCCGTCGCCGGCGCCATGAGCACGGCCGAGCTCGGGCTCTCGCTCGCGGAGATGATCCGGCGCGACAAAGTGCACGCGATCTCCTGCACCGGCGCGAACCTCGAGGAGGACGTCTTCAACCTCGTCGCGCACGATCACTACGTGCGCATCCCGCACTATCGGGATCTCACGCCGAAGGACGAGGAAGACCTCCTGGCGCGGCACCTGAACCGCGTGACCGACACCTGCATCCCCGAGGAAGAAGCCATGCGCCGCATCGAGCGCCTCGTCGCCGAGTACTGGCTCGCCGACGACGCCAAGGGCGAGCGCGGGTTCCCGCACGAGTACCTGTACCGGCTGCTGCTCTCGGGGAAGCTGAAGAAGCTCTACCAGATCGATCCCAAGGACAGCTGGATGATGGCCGCGGCCGAGAAGAACCTGCCGATCTTCGTCCCCGGTTGGGAGGACTCGACGCTCGGCAACATCTATGCCGCCCATTGCCTGCGCAACGACTTGAAGCATACGGGCACCGTCCGCACGGGCGTCGAGTACATGATGGCGCTGGCCGACTGGTACCAGAAGACGGCGTCGCAGACGCCGGTCGGCTTCTTCCAGATCGGCGGCGGCATCGCCGGCGACTTCCCGATCTGCGTCGTCCCCATGCTCGAGCAGGACTTGCGCATCGAGGGCGTGCCGCGCTGGGCGTACTTCTGCCAGGTGAGCGACTCGACGACGAGCTACGGATCGTACTCGGGCGCCGTGCCGAACGAGAAGATCACGTGGGGGAAGCTCGTGGCCGAGACGCCGAAGTTCATCATCGAGTCGGACGCGTCGATCGTCGCGCCGCTCATCTTCGCGTACGTGCTGGATTGGTGACGTTCTCGACACGCGGCGGCGGGGCGAGGGAGCCGTCTAGGCTCGCGGTCCTCGGCCCGTGCGCGCCGCGTAGACCGCGGCAACACAACCGCCAATCGTTGCGCGCGCAAGGGCCTGCGGGCTCGCCACGACGGCTCCCTCGCCCCGCCGCCGCTGGCGATGCATCGCCAATCTGCGCTCGCGCGCCCTGGCGGGCGCGCATCGCCAGTGTCGTGGGGGGTTCATGATCGTCGTCACGGGGAGCATCGTTGCGCGGGCGGATACGTTCGATCGGGTGTTGGCGCTGAGCCGCGAGCACGTGTTGCGGTCGCGGGCGGAACCGGGGTGCCTCTCGCATGCGGTGTACCGCGACGTCGAGAATCCGCTGCGGCTCGTGTTCTTCGAGGAGTGGGCCGACCGAAAGGCGCTCGCGAAGCATTTCGCCGTGCCGGCGTCCGGCGAGTTCGTGACGAGCGCGGGGGCGCTCGCGGCCGAGCCGCCGACGCTGCGGATCTACGAGGCCACGCCGGCGTCGTGAGCGATCATCGCCGCATCCGCCCCGCGAGGCGGCGGTGGCGGAAGCACGTGACCAGGTGGTCGTTCACCATACCGACGGCCTGCATGAACGCGTAGCAGATCGTCGAGCCGACGAAGCGGAAGCCGCGCGCACGCAGGTCGCGGCTGAGCGCGTCCGACTCGGCGGTGCGGGCCGGGACGGCGCGGAGGCTGCGGCGGCGGCCCTGGAGGGAACGCCCGCCGACGAACCGCCAGACGTAGCGATCGAACGAGCCGAACTCGGCCTGCACCTTCAGGAACGCGCGAGCGTTGCCGATCGCCGCGTCGATCTTCTGGCGATGGCGCACGATGCCGGCGTCGCGCACGAGGCGCGCGGCGTCCGTGGCGCGGAAGCGCGCGACCTTGCGGGGATCGAAGCCGGCGAACGCGCGGCGGTAGCCGGGCCGCTTCTTGAGGATCGTCGACCACGCGAGGCCGGCCTGAGCACCCTCGAGGACCAGGAGCTCGAACAACCGCCGATCGTCGTGCACGGGGACGCCCCACTCGCGGTCGTGGTACTCGACGTCGAGCGGCGTGCGCGGCCAGGGGCACCGCCGTTTCGTCATCGCGCGCGGCGTGGCAGGACGTCTTTCAACGTCGCGTGGGCCGCGCGCAGCATCGTCTCGGTCGTCGCCCAGTCCACGCACGGGTCGGTCACCGAGCAGCCGTAGCGCAGCTTGGAGAGGTCGGCGGGGATCGGCTGGTTGCCCGCCTCGATGTTGCTCTCGATCATGAGACCGACGATCGAGCGGTTGCCGTCGCGGATCTGGTGGACGCAGTCCGCCATCACGAGCGGCTGCAGGTTCGGATCCTTCGAGGAGTTCGCGTGCGAGCAGTCGACGACGACGTTCGGTGCGAGCTTCGCCGCCACCAGCGCCTTCTCGGCGGTCGCGATGCTGACGGTGTCGTAGTTCGGCCGGCCGCCGCCGCCGCGCAGCACCAAGTGCCCGTAGGCGTTGCCGCGCGTCCGCACGATCGACGAGCGCCCCTGCATGTTGATGCCGAGGAAGGCGTGCGGGCTCGCCGCCGACTTGATCGCGTTGATCGCCGCCTCGGTGCTGCCGTCGGTGCCGTTCTTGAACCCGACCGGCGTCGAAAGGCCCGACGCCATCTCGCGATGGGTCTGCGACTCCGACGTCCGCGCCCCGATCGCCGTCCACGAGACGAGGTCGCCCAGGTACTGCGGCCCGATCGGATCGAGCGCCTCGGTCGCCGCGGGAAGCCCGAGCTCGGCCACCTTCAGCAGGAACGCACGGGCCTTCTCCATCCCCTCCTCGACGTGGAAGGAATCGTCCATGCGAGGGTCGTTGATGAAGCCCTTCCAGCCCGTCGAGGTGCGCGGCTTCTCGAAGTAGACGCGCATGACGAGGACGAGCGTGTCGCGTACCTCGGCGGCGAGGCGCGCGAGGCGCTGGCCGTAGTCGTAGCCGGCCGTGGGGTCGTGGATGGAGCACGGGCCGACCACGATGAAGAGGCGCGGATCGGTGCGATCGAGGATGCGCTGGAGCGTCGCACGGCCCGCCGCGACCGTCTCGGACGCACGGTCGGAAAGGGGCACGCGAGCATGCAGCTCGTCGGGCGGCGGCATCAAGTCGAGCGCCGCGATGTTGAGGTTTTCCAGCTGCTGGCGGGTCATCGGCTGCGTTGGGCGTGGGCCCTGTAGTATCGCCCGGGCGTGGTGCCGAGCAAACTCTTGAAGGTCGCGATGAAGGCGCTCGGGCTGTCGTAGCCGACCTGGAGCGCGATCGACGTCACGGGCTCGCCGCGGGCGAGGAGGCGCATCGCCTGCAGGAGGCGCGCCTGCTGGCGCCAGCGACCGAGCGACATGCCGGTCTCTTTTCGGAACAGGCGCTCCAGCGTCCGCCGGCTCGCCCCCGCCGATCGCGCGAGCCGATCGACCGGCGCGGTCTCTCCCGGCTCCTCACGGAGCCGCTGCGCGAGCCGCAGCGCCCGCTCGTCACGCGGCACGGGCAGCTCGAGTGGGACGGCCGGCAGCTCGCGGAGCTGATCGACCAGGAAATCGGCGAGCCGCCGGTGCTCGGCGACCTCGCGCCGCAGCGGCGATCGCGCGATCACGTGCAGGATCAGCTCGCGCAGGAGGGGCGAAACGGCAACGACGCAGCAGCGCACCGGCAGGGCCCGCACGAGCCCGGGCTCGATGTAGAGCGTGCGCATGGAGACGCGGCCCGACATCGCGATCGAGTGCGCGATGCGCGCGGGAATCCACACGGCCCGGTACGAGGGCACCACCCAGGTGCCCTGCTCGCTCTCGACGGTCATGACACCGTCGGTGGCGTATACGAGCTGCGCCCAGTCGTGGGTGTGGTGATCGAGCACGGTTCCGGAGGCGTAGCCGACGGCCAGCGTCCGGATGAGCATGCCGCCCGGCTTCGTTTGGCGCATTTCCGACATACGATGGCAGAATAGCGCGAGACCGTCGACCGGTGAGGTCGCTAGGAGAGCCGTCGTGCCCAACAACATCGCCCACTTCGACGTCCCGGCCGACGACGTGGAGCGGGCCCGCCGCTTCTACGAGCGGGTCTTCGGCTGGCGCTTCGAGGCCTGGGGACCGCCGGACTTCTACCTGATCCACACCGGGACGCCCGCCGATCCGGGGATCCACGGCTCGCTCAGCAAGCGTCTCCACGCCGGCGCCGGCCGCGCACGAACGGGATTCGAGTGCACGATTTCCGTCGCCGACCTCGGCCCGATCAGGGCGGCGGTGGTCGCGAACGGCGGCAAGCTCGTGCTCGACGAGCACGAGATCGTCGGCATCGGCACGCTCATCCGTTTCGAGGACACCGAGGGCAACGTCGTCTGCGCAATGCGCTACCTGGAGGAAACGTCATGACGAAGGGCATCTTCTACGTGTTCGCGAACGTCTCGGACCTCGCGCGCAGCAAGAAGTTCTACGCCGAGACGCTCGGCTGGCAGCTCGGCACCGACGAGCCCGGCGTGGCCGGCTTCTCCTTCGGGAGCGGCTACCTCGTGATCCACGCCGACGAGCGGAGCAGAGATGCGCGCCGCTACGCCGGCGGCATGCACGTCGCCGTCCAGGTGGACGACGCACGCGCCGAGCATGCGCGCCTGCGGGGCCTCGGCGTCGAGGTGAGCGAAATCTACGAGCAGCCCTGGGGCGAGCGGAACTTCTCTTTCGACGACCCGGACGGCTACGTCTGGTGGTACGGACAGGCGATGCGCGACCACGCGTAGCGCGCATGACCTGCTACGGCGTGAACGTCGCCGAGCGAGCTGCCCGACACCTCACGTCTTGAGACCCCGGGGTCCCACCGACACACTGATGGGGACCGTCCCACGCCATGCGGCCACGCATCCCGGCACTGCGACTCCTCGTCATCCTCTCCGTCCTCCCCACCTTCGCGCGCGCGGCCGACCCGATCGAGCTCGCCCGCGCCGGGCGCTACACCGAGCTCACGGAGGTCGGTGCCGCGGCCGTGCCGCCGCTGCTGGATGCGTATCCCACGGCCGATCGAGAGACTCGCACCACCATCGTGCTCGCCCTGGGGAGTCTCAACATCAAGTCTGCCGCAGCGAAGGCGACCCTCGACACCGACGTCGACGGGGAGGATTCCTTCTTCCAGGACCTCCACCGCTATGCGCTCGCGGTGGTCGACCCGGCCGTGCGCAGCACGGACCTGCACGAGCTGGTGACCGCGGAAGGCGTTCCGCTCGACCCCGAGCTGGGTCGCTTCATGTACGCGACCCTCGTCACGACCTACGACGAGTGCGACGAGCGCATCGCTCACGCCCGCCGCTACGTGGCCGGGCTCGCGTCCATCGATCGGCAGGCACGCTATGCCGCGATCGTCTCGCTCCGCATCATGACCGGCGCCTCGCACGCCTATCACCCGTGGGCGCCGGACGCCGCACGCGCCGAGCCGCTGCGGGCCTGGCACCGCTGGCTTCGCCGTCTGGAGCAGTCGTGTCGCGGCTGATGGCGCTCGCGCTCGTGCTCTCCACGAGCCTCGCCTTCGCGGTGGTCGCCGAGCGCGGCGATCTCGTCTCGTACTCCTTCGACGACGGGCGGGTCGAGACGGGGCCCGACAGCTTCATCGTCTTCGAGCACGCCAACGGCCACGTCGACCTCTCGGAGGACTACTACGTCACCGCGTACGAGAGCGTCGTCATCGAGGACGTGCCCGGCAACAACGCCTTCCCGGAGATCCAGGGCTACTTCCCGCAGGTCGACGACGGGAAGCTCTACGTCCAGTTCTACCTGATGCCGACCCAGCGCGAGGAGGAGCTGAACATCGCGCTCGCCGGGCCGGCGCGGTTCAACGTCGAGCCGCAGGGGATCGCGCTCTGGCTCATCTTCCGCAACGGCCGGATCGAGCACGTTTCCGACTGGATCCCGCAGGTGCTGCTGCCACGCTTCGAGCCCTTCCAGTGGTACCGCTTCGACGTCGTGTACGACGTCGGGCGCGGGACGTACGACATCGCCGTCGGCGTCGGCGACGATCCGCCCAGCGTCAGCCTGCGCAACCAGCCGAACGCCCCCGGCTCGCCCGGGAGCGGCGTCGGCATCTTCTCGTTCATCGGCGACCTCCGCGATCGCTCGAGCGTCCGCTACTACATCGACTCGCTCAACATCGGACGCAACGACATCTTCGCGCGCAAGCCCGGTGCGATCGCGACGCCGCCGCCGCGGCGGAGCCTCGTCGACCGCCAGATCGAGCTCATGCGGGCGGACCTGGACGTCCTGCCCGGCTTCATCCCGATCCGCGGCGCCTCGGAGCGCAAGGACGTGAACGATCCCTACGTCGCCGGTCTCACTGCGTATCTCGCCCATGATCCCGACCGCGCCCTCAAGCTCACGAACCAGGCGCTCGAGAAGGCCCGCCCCGGCATCGAGCGCGCGCTCTGCCTCAACACCCACGGCGTCGTGCTGCTCGCCTCACACCAGTACGACGCCGCCCGGCGCGACTTCGCCGAGGCGCACGAGGCCGCGCCGTCGCTCCCCGAGCCGGCGCTCAACCTGATCCTCACGGCCGCGCGACAGGGCGACTGGGCCACGGCGTTCGGCATCGCCAACGGCGAGGGTGCACGCCTGCGCGACGACGACCGCGTGCTCGCGCTCAAGGCCAAGATGTGGATGGCACGCGATCGCGCCGGCGCGGCGGCGCAGGCGCTGCTGCCGGCCGAGGATGCGCTCCTGGTCGGCTATCGCCTGCTCCTCGACGTCGTCACGCGCGGCGTCGCCGCGGTCGGCACCGACGCGATCGAGGCCTACGCCGCCGCGCACGCCGACGACGACGAGTTGAAGGAGCTCGCGGGCGACGTGTTCTTCGCCGCGGGAGACTACCGGCGTGCGCTTCGCCAGTACAGGGCGATCGCCGCCGGAGCGTGCGATCGCTCGGTCCTGGTCAAGGCGTCCGACGCCTGCGAGCGACTGGGCGACTCTGCCGGCGCGCGGGCGTTCCGCGAGCGGGCGTACGGGAAGCTCTGAGCGCTACAGGAAGTCGAGCGCGCAGAGGTAGTCGTAGAACGCGTCCCGGTTGTGCGCGTTCTCGCCGGGGTAGAGGCGCATGAGCTCGGCGTACGCCGCGTGCAGCCGGGCGCTGGCCGTCTGCACGGCAGCCTGCTCGCCGTCGACGATGTAGGCGCGCTCTGCGACGACGGCCTCGGTGACCAAGGCATGCACGCGACGCAGGCGCTCCGGCAGCTCGAGCGCGCGGAGGTCGGCCAGCACGCCGTCATGGCCCGACTTCACTACGCGGGCGACGATCGCGTGATCGACGAGCGTGAACAGCCGGACCAGGGCATCGGCCTCTTCGGCGTTCATGGTGGCGGCACCGCGATCGAAGACCGTCCGGCGGTGCGGGATGGACGCGTACGCGGCGTCGATCGACATCGCGGCCACCGATCGGGCGAGCAGGACCAGCGCCCCCAGCGCGACGAGGCGCACCTCAACCGTCCTTCAGGAGCGCCGGGATGGCCGGCAGGAGCTGGGTATAGAGGTTGTGGCGTGGGCTGTGCCCGGTGGCGTCCCAGCGCAGCACGAAGCGGCGATCGATCAGCTGGAAGCCCGGCACCATCACGAAGCTCGCGTCGTTGTGGAGCGCGGGTCCGCCGGCGAGCACGTACTGATGCTTCGCCACGTCGCGACCGAAGTGCTGCGCCCACGCGCGCGCGTCGTCCTCGGTCGGCGCGCCGAGCTTCATGTCGAAGAGAAGGATCTGCACGAACACGAGGTCGTCGCTCGGAAACGTCACGCCGCGCGCGTACTGCGGCACGAGCTCGTCGATCGCCGGCAATCCGCCGTCGGACTCGACGCCACCGAAGGTGCCGAGACGCTTCGCGCCCGAGAACCCCTGGCAGGCGGGGCACGTCATGCCGATCATCTCGACGAGGATCACGCTGCCCTTGAAGGAGGAGAGCGCCGTCAACCGTCCCGTCTGATCGACCAGGTGCAGATCGGGATACGGCTCGCCGACGCGCGGCGGCCAGACGCTGGGCGCCTCGGTCTGCGAGGCCGGCCGGGCGGCGGCCGTGTCGTCATGGCCGCAGGCCGTCGCGACAAGAACGAGCGCCGCGAGGAGAGCCGCGTGCGCGTGCCGGACCTTCATGCGCTTCAGTGTGTGGGGCGATGCCGGGAATGAAAAGCACGGGACTACGCGCCGGAGCGCGCGAGCACGACCTCCCACACGACCTTGGGAAGGCTATACCGCTGGATGACGAGCTCCTCGATCCCGAGCGTGCGCCAGCCGGTCGCGAACAGCACCGTCACGTCGTCGTGGTCGAAGAAGCGCTTGGGGTGGCCGTCGACCAGGTAGTACCGCTCGTCGATCTGCGGGTGGCCGCTCGCGCCGTGGTTGTGGTCGCCCGTGGAGTTGAGACGGGCGAGGAGCACGCCGGCCGGCCGAAGGACGCTTCGCAGGCGCCCGGCCAGCGTCAGCGTCTCGGCCCACGGGAAGTAGTGGAGCGACAGGCTCGCGACGACGGCGCCGAGGTCGGCCGCGGCGGGCGGGAACGGCGCCCGGATGTCTTGACAGTGGAACTCGGCGACGGGCACCCTCTTCCGCGCCTCGGCGATCGCTTCCGCGGAGCGGTCGATCGCGATCACGTGCAGGCCGGCGTCGGCCAGCACAGCCGTATCGGCGCCCCGCCCGCAGCCCAGCTCGAGCACCGGCTCCGTCACCGCGCGCTCGCGCAGGAGCGGCAGCCAGCGGACGAGCCAGGGATCGCGGCTCATGCGCGCGCGCTAGCACGGGCGCGTCCAACGCGTCGAGCGCAGCCCGTCGAGCACCGCCCGGACGGCGAGATCCCAGCGACGATTGACGGACGCCTTCGACGTTCCGAGCCATCCGGCAGCCTCCGTGGCTGCGAGGCCCTGCGTCAGCGAGACGAGGACGTGTGCGATGTCCGTCTCGTCGCCTTCGATCACACCGGCCTCGATGCAGCGGCGAACACGGCCGATGACGAAGAGGCGAACGGCGCTACCTGCCTTCCTTCCGGCCTCCCCGGGGTCGAAGTCGGCGAACGGTCGCGAGAACATGACCTCCGAGAGCGCCGGATGGTCGCGCACGAACTTCCGCAGAGCGTCCATGACGTGCACGAGATCGGCGCGCGGGTCGTCGGTCTCCTCCAGGCGATCGAAGCTCGCGCGCAGCATCCGGAAGCCCTCGATCAGCATCTCGCGGACCAGGCCGGCCTTGGCGCCGAACAGCTCGTAGACGGCCGGCGTGGAGGTCGCCGCCTTCTCCGCGACCTTGCGGGTCGTGAACCCGGCGACCCCGTCGCTCGCCAGCATCGCGACCGCCACCTGCAGGACGCGATCGCGGAGCTCCGGCGTCCGTTGCTTGGGCCTCGGCACGGCTACGCGCGCGCGCGGAACGCGGCGTAGTCCGCGTCGATCCCGGCGCGGACGGCGGCGAGCGTGTGCGTCCGTGCCCGGAGTTTGCTCGCCTTGTGCGCGACCATGTCGAGCGCCGAGAGCTGTCGCGCGACGTTCCGGGCCGTGGCGTGCAGCTCGGCCGCAGGAACCACGCGATCGAGGAAGCCGGCCTCCACGGCATTGTCGGGCGAAAACGGCTCGGCGATCGTCACCGCGCGGTTGAAGTACGACGGCGAGAGCCGCTGGCGGAGGATCTCCACCGCGGCGCGCGGCATGGTGAGCCCGATGGCGACTTCGTTCGCCGTGAGCTTGTAGGAGCCCGCCGCTCCGAGCCGGTAGTCGCCTGAGAGGAGCAGGAAGACGCCCATCGCGACGGCGTGCCCGGTGCACGCGATCACGACCGGCGTCGGGAAGGCGAGGACACGCTCGGCGAGCTCGAATCCCGCCCGCACCATCATCGCCGCCCCGGAGCCGCCGGCCCTGAGGACCGACAGATCGAAACCGGCGGAGAAGACGCCTTCCCTGCCGCAGAGGAGCACAACCGCTCGATCGGCTTCGGCGCGGTCGAGGGCGGCGTTCAGCTCCGTGAACATCCGGAGCGAGAGCGCGTTCACCTTGCCGTCGTCCATCGTGATGGTGGCGACGACATCTTCGAGCTGGTATCCGACGAGGGCCGGCATCGTGGGCCTCCTTTGGCTTTCAGGACAGCGTTACGGGACGCTGTTACGATTTGGGCGATCCGTGTCAAACGCGCCGGGACCCGCCGCGACGGCGTGGAATCGCGAAATGCCTACCTGCCCCGATCAGCGCCCACGGGCCGTTCGCCATTTGCCGACGACCGCCTCGACGTCGAGCGGCATGACGCTCGACGCCGGCCCGGGCGTCGCTCGCGAGTTGATTCGCACGATGCGCTCGTTGATGGCCGCGACGATGCCGCGAACCTCGGCCTCCGATTCCGCCCGCGCGACGCGCTCGAGGGCGTCCTCGAGCTCCTTGCGGATCGCGAGGGTCGGCGGCAGGTACGAGACGTTCTCGCGACGAAGCTTCTCGCGCACCCACCACATGTCGTCCGGAGGACCGTCGATGTTCGGCAGCGGCTTGCCGGCACCGGCCAGCTTGTCGAACTCGCCGCGCTCCATGGCTTCGCGGATCTGACTCTCCGCCCACGATTCCCAGCTCGTGCCCGGAGGCTTTCGCTGCGTCACGCGCGACCTCCCATCACGAGTACCATCTTGTTGCAACGACGCCCGTCCACCGTTCGCTCGTGGGTCAGTACAGCTCCACCCCGCCCCGCTCCGCGCGCCACGCGGTCTCGTCCGCGAGCGCCATCGCCTCCAGATCTCCCACGCTCGCCGCCGGATCGTCCACCCACTCGCGCAGCAGCGGGCCCCCGTTCAGCACGTCGATCGGGTTCCGCCCGGGCTCGTACTCGTAGACGAAGTCGCGCCAGAGCGGATAGTCCCGCCGCAGCGTCCGAAGCGCCTTGAAGGCGACGGCCATCAGGCGCCACGGGCGGAACGCTTCGTGGTCGTACGCCGGATCGTCGACGTGGATCTGGACGCCGGCGCAGAGCTTCCCGACGTGCTTGTGGAAGGTCGGCTCGAACCAGCACGGGCGCAGCCGGCACCCGCGCAGCCACTGTGGTGCGAGCGACGTCATGGTCGCGACGAGCGCGCGCGCATCCAGATCCGGCGCGCCCAGCACCTCGAGCGGGCGCGTCGTCCCTCGGCCCTCCGACAGCGTCGTGCCTTCGAGCAGGACCGTTCCCGGGAACGGCCGCGTCGTCCACGGGCTCGGGATGTTCGGGCTCGGATTCACCCATGATCGCTCGCCGAGCGGCCAGCCGTAGCCGGGCGTCTCAGACGGCCGCCATCCCTCCATCTCGACGACGGCGAGCTCGACGTCGAGGCGCAGCTCGCGCACGAACCATGTCGCCAGCTCGCCCATGGTGAGGCCGTGACGCATCGGGAGCGGGCCCGCGCCGACGAAGCTCTCCTGTCCGGGACGCAGGCGCAGCCCCTCGACGGGGCGCCCGACCGGGTTCGGACGATCGAGCACCCACACCGCCTTCTTCCGCGCCGCCCCTTCCTCCAGCACGTAGCGGAGCGTCGTGACGAACGTGTAGATGCGCGTCCCCACGTCCTGCAGGTCGACCAGCACGACGTCGCAGTTGTCCAGCATCGCCGCCGTCGGGCGGCGGACCTCGCCGTAGAGGCTGAAGACGGGGATCCGGTGCACGGGATCCACGAAGTCGGGCGACTCGATCATGTTGTCCTGCTTGTCGCCGCGCAGGCCGTGCTGCGGGCCGAAGGCCGCCGTCACCTTGACGTCGCCGACGGCGACGAGCGCGTCGAGCGAGTGGAAGAGATCGCGCGTGACCGACGCCGGATGCGCGACCAGGCCGACGCGACGGCCGGCGAGCGGGCGGCGGAGCGCGGACTCCTCGAGCAGCCGGTCGATCCCGAACCTCACGCGTGCGACTCCTCGAGGCGGAGCGCGAAGCCGTCCTCGTGGTGGAAGTCGGGCTTCACCGCCGGGTGGCGAAGCGCCCAGTACGAGCACCGGCCTGCGTTGCTCTCGACGACGGCGGAGAGCCCGACCCGCAGCGCCGCGTCGCGATACGACACCGACAAGTCCTCCAGCTCGACCAGTACGTCCACGCCGAGCCGTTCGCTCTCGCGCCGGACGACGATCTGCGGCGCCACGCGACTGTCGGTCAGCGGACCGCCTTCGCGATAGCGATGGAACGCGTACGCCGCCCACTCGCGCGACGGCGAGAAGTTGAGCTCGACGTAGCCGGGCTTGCCCTCGGCGGCGATGAAGGCCTCGAAGCACGTGTGCCGCCAGAGATCCGTGCCGCGCCGGAGCGCGCCGGGCGGCGGAATGCGGACGCCCCCGAGCGCACCCTCGAGCACGTAGCGCAGCCGGAGCTCGCCACCCGCCGTCCGCTCGGCCCGTGCGGCGATACGCCACGCCCGTTCGGGCGTCGAGGGGTGGGGCACCAAGGGGAGCATCGTGCCCCCCTCAACCGCATCGCTGGCAGCTCTGCAAGTTCCTGCGCGCTTCATACGCTTCCCGCCGAGGCGCCGAGCGGATGACCGCGGGCCACCGGCGATGCACGGCCGTCGTCCGGCCCGGGCCTTGCTCGACCCAGTGTGCCCTCGGTCCGAACTTCATCCACCCGTCAGGACGACCCTGGCAGCTTGGGCGCCATGCGACCGGATGCCGACGCTTCGACGTGGGCCGCGATCGCGGCGTTCGCTTTGAGCATCGTGGTGTATGCGACCGTCGCCTCCTCCCTTCCCTTCTACGACAAGGGAGAGCCCCGCGAGGCCCTGGTGGTGCAGGGCGCGCTGCGCGGCGACGACATCGTCCTGCCGCGGCCGGACGCGCAGCACCTCCCGTCGAAGCCTCCCCTCTTTCACTGGCTCGCCGCCGTCGCGATCGCGTTCGCCGGGCGGGCGAACGAATTCGCGGTGCGGCTGCCGAGCGTCGTTCTGGGCGCGCTCGCCGTCGCGCTCACGACGCTCGTGGCGGCCCACGCCTACGGTGTCGCCGCCGGGTGCATCGCCGCGGTCGTCCTCGGATCGTCCTTCGAATGGATGCGTGCGGCGACTCAGAGCCGCGTCGACATGACGCTCACCTTCTTCGTCATCGTCGCGATCTGGGCGTGGCACGTCGGCGTCGCCGAGCCAGCCAGACGGCGGACGGTGCGCGTCGGCTATCTCGCCTCGGGCGCAGCGGTACTGACCAAGGGTCCGGTCGGCCTGGCGCTTCCGATCCTGGTCCTCGTCGCCGACGCGTTCCGGCGACGCGACCTGCGCTCGCTGCGGCGCCTCGTCGACGTCCCCGGCGCCTGCGGGATGCTGATCGTGGGAGCGGGGTGGTACGCGCTGGCCTGGACGCGTGGCGGCTCTGCATTCGTCAGCCGTCATTTCGTCCACGAGAACGTACAGCGCTTCGTCGGCTGGGGCTCGGTGGCCCACCGGCACCCCGCGCTCTACTACTTCCCCGCGCTCGCCGTCGCGTTCCTGCCCTGGACGCTGGCGCTCCCGACGGCGGCCCAGCGCCTGTGGCATCGCCGGGAGGGGGACGACGCCTTCCTGCTCGTCTGGATCGTGTCGATCTTCGGCTTCTACTCGCTCGCCGCCGGCAAGCGATCCACCTACTTGCTGCCCATCTTCCCGCCGCTCGCGATCTTGACCGGCAGCGCGCTCGCCGCTTCGACCGAGCGCCCGCCCGGCACGCCGGCACGCGTGGTCCTCCTGGCGACGAGCTTCACCGTCCTCGCCGGCGCGCTGCTCGTCGGCTTCGATCGCATCGCGTCGCTCCGGCCGATCCTCGATGTGCTCGTGGCCGGGACCGATCGGGCCCGCCTGCCGGCCGCGCTGGACGCCGTCCACGCGGATCGCGGCGCCGTCGCCGTGACGCTCGCGATCGTCGCCGGCGCGCTCGCGGTCGTGGCGCTGCCGAACGTCGGTCGAACGGCACGGCTGGTCGCGCTCGGCGCGACGGCGTTCGGCGCCACCGTCGGCCTGACCGCGTTCGGCACGTATCCGGTGGCGAGCAGGCTTTCGACACGACCCTTCGCCGATCGCGTGCTCGCCCACCTCCGCCCGGGGGACCGGCTGTGCACGTGCGGCGATCTCGACGGGGCGCTGCGCTTCTACCTCGGGGGAAACGTCGTCCCGTGCAACCTGCTGGGGCCGCCCCCGGCCGATGCCAGGACCTCCGCGATCGAGCCGCCGGCAACGAACCCGCACGGCGCGCGTGAGCGCTACCACGTGTGGGCGTTGCCCGCGAGCGACTTCGCCGGGGGACGCCCGTGCGCCACGCACGCGAGCCACGTGATGGCGCGCGCCCCGGCGGCGGAGTCGCGATGACCGTGCGCCCGCCGAACCGGTGCGCGAACGGCTCAGGCCGCGTCGAGTCTCGCGCGCGTCTGCTCGAGGGCGCCGAGCGCCAGACCCGACGGCGAGGCTGCGCCGAGGTCGACGCCGTGGACGCGCATCATCTCGTCGATCGCGACCATGACGACGCCGAAGCGGAAGGCCGCCCACACCTCGAAATAGTCGAGGTTCCGGACTGGCCGCTTGGTGATCGACTCGTAGATCGCCGCGTGCCCGGCGCGATCGGGGAAGCCCGGCAGGTTCTGGATGCCGAGTCCCTCGGTCAGGAAGTACGAGATGTACCAGAACCACGCCAGGTCGACCTCGGCCGGGCCGGTGCACGCCATCTCCCAGTCGAGGACGGCGACCGGCGTGAAATCCCGGTACATCATGTTCGAGATGCGCGCGTCGCCCCAGTTGAGGACGACGGGGCCGAGGTCCCGCGGCTTGTTCGCCTGGAGCCACGCGAAGGTGTCGTCGAGGAGCGGGTGGGACACGCCGGCCTTCGCCCACGGCAGGTAGTCGGCGTAGTAGCCGAGCTGCTGCTCGAACCCGGTCGTGCCGTACTGCGGGCGATCGAGGAAGCCGAGCCCGATCGCACGCCAGTCGAGCGCGTGGAGATCGGCCAGCACCTCGAGCGAGCGGCGCCAGAGCTTCGCCTGGTCCTCGGGCGACGCCTCGGCGAGCCAGCCCATGACCGCGAACGGCGGATTGTCCGACGGCACCACCCCGTCGACGCGCTCCATCACGTAGAACGGCTGCCCGACCACCGACGCGTCCTCCTCGAACCACACGCAGTGCGGCACCGGAATGCGCGTGCGCTTCCGCAGCGCGTCCATGCAGTCGAATTGGAGGCGCATGTCGTACTCGGGGAAGACTGCCCTGCCCGACGGCTTCACGCGCGCGACGAAGCGCTGGCTGCGCTCGGCGCCGTTCTCGGTCCACGTCGCCTCGAAGAGGAGCGTCTCGTTCGAGTGGCCTGCGCCCTGCGGGATCTCGAGCGCCGAGAGCGCCGGTCGCGAGCCCGCCGGCAGCCGCCGCGCGAGCCAGCCCGTGAGCTGCTCGCGCGTCTTGTCGAAGTCCCGCGTGACGACGATCGCCATGGCGGGCTCCTTCTCGCCCAGCCGGCGCTCGATCTCAACCCGCGACCGCGCAGGCCCGGCGCCTTCACGCGGCCTACAGGATCCAGCCGCTAAGATCATGGCGGTGCCTTCGGAACGACACGACCGGGTGCCGGGTCCGAGGCACGTCGTTCTCGGCATCTCCGCGCTCCTCGGCTTCGGCGTCCAGACGTTGCTCCTGGACGGACGGCTCGAGTGGCTGGACGCGTACGTCGGCTCGGCCGCTCGTTCCCTCCAGACGAGCGAGGCCGCACGGGCGCTCGTGGCCGTCACGCACGCCGCGCCGTTCGTCGGTGCGGCCCTGGTGGTGGCTGGAATCGTCCTCGCGCTTCGGCGCGGCGAGGACGCGTGGCGGATCGCTGCGATCCTCGTCCAGCTTGCGGTCGGACTGGTCCTCGCCTGGGCCCTGAAGGCCGTCTTCCACCGGGTTCGGCCTGCGGCGCTACCGTGGAACGTCGTGGGCGACAGCTTTCCGAGCGGCCACGTGATGAACGCGGCGTTGTGCTTCGGAACCGCGTGGCGCCTGGCACCACCCCGCGATCCCCATGGAAGCGTCGGACCGTTGCGCGCGGCTCTGGCGGTCGGCGGATGTGTGTACGTGCTCGCCGTCGCCGTGACGCGGGTCGTCCTTGCCCGCCACTGGCTGACGGACGTGACGGCGAGCCTGCTGCTCGGGACCGCCTGGGTCGCGCTGGCTCCGGCTCCCCGGCCCGCCGTCACGCGGCGGCTCCTGCTCGCGACGCCCGCCATCCTGATGGCGATCTGCGTCTCGGCCGCCACCGGCAGCCGGATCGCCCTTCCCTCGCCTTCACGGCTCGATGGCGCGAAACCGGACGGCCTGCCCCAGAATCACGATTCGCTGTTCGCGGTCGAGATCGACGACGATGGACTCATTCCGCCGACCGCGGGCGCGACGGAGTACACGCTGTTGGCGCCGACCCTCGGCAAGCAGTGGGTCGAGGTGCGAAACGGCCGCAGCGCCGTCCTGAAGCTCGTCGCCCGCACGCATCTCGATGGGGTCGCGATGGCGGCCAACCGGCTCGAGCTGCTGATCGACGGCACGCCGGTGGGCGTGCAGCCGCTGCGGGCGGACTGGCGGACGCTGGCGTTCGCGCTGCCGACGCTGGAGCCCGGCACGCACCAGTTCGAGCTGCTGCCGCGTGCGCCGACCTTCGCGCTCGGACGCCCGACTCAGGCCGCTCCGCCGCGCTGGAGCTCGAGCGCCCGCTGATAGATTTGGCGGCGGGGCCGGCCCGTCTCGGCCGCCAGCCGCGCCGCGACGTCGCGGACGCCGAGCCCCTCGGCGCGCAGCCGCCGGATCTGGGCGTCGAGGTCGAGGGGTGTGCCACCCGCGGCCGCGTCCGGCGCGCCTGTCACCACGATCACGAGCTCGCCCAGCACCTTCGCGCGGCCCGCGAGCGCCGCGCGCACGTCCGAGAGGCGGCCCCGCAGGATCTCCTCGTGGAGCTTGGTCAGCTCGCGCCCGACCACCGCCTCGCGATCGCCGAGCGCGCCCAGGGCGTCGTCCAGCATCGCGACGACGCGCGTCGGCGCTTCGAGGAAGACGAGCGCTCGCGCCTCGCGCGCCAGCTCCCCCAGGCGCCGGCGGCGCGCCGCCGAGCGGTTCGGCAAGAACCCCTCGAACGCGAACCGGTCGACGGGGAGCCCGGCGACCGACGTGATGGCCGCCACCGCCGACGGCCCGGGGATCGGCACGACGCGCACGCCCGCCACGAGGGCCTGCCGGACGAGGTGATAGCCCGGGTCGGCGATCCCCGGCGTGCCCGCGTCCGAGACGAGCGCCACGCTCTCGCCGCGCCGCAGCCGCTCCACCAGGCCCGGCGCGCGCGTGCGCTCGACGGCGTCGTGGTAGGCGACGAGCGGCTTCGCGATCCCGTGGTGCTGGAGCAGCACGCGCGTGCGGCGCGTATCCTCGGCGGCGACGACGTCCACCTCGCGCAGCACGCGCAGGGCGCGCAGGGTCACGTCCTCGAGATTCCCGATCGGCGTGGCGACGACGTAGAGGACGCCACCGGCCATCGAGGTGCCCCGTCAGCCGCGGAACACGTGCATCGCCGTGCCGGCCACGTCGTAGAGCGGGCCGAAGTACACGCCGAGCACGATCGTCAGTGTGGCGAGGGCGACGAGGGCGCCGACGCCGAAGGGCGGGAACTGCAGCGTCGCTTCGTCCACCGTCGGCTCCTCGAAGAACATCGCCTTCACGATCCGGAAATAGTAGTAGAGCGACACGACGCTGTTGAGCGCGCCGGCCACGACCAGGGCCACCGCGCCGCCGCGGATGCCGGCCGCGAACACGTAGAACTTGCCGATGAAGCCCGCGAGCGGCGGCAGGCCGGCGAGCGAGGCGAGAAAGACCGTGAGCGCGACCGCCGGCGCCGCCCCGCCGCGCCAGGCGAGCCCGTGGTAGCTCTCGACGTCCTCGCGCCCGGTCTGGTTCGCGACCAGCATGACCACCCAGAAGGCGCCGAGGTTCATCAGGTAGTAGACCGCGAGGTACACGAGCGCGGCGCGCACGCCCTCCTCGCGGAACACGACCACGCCGAGGAGCGCGTAGCCCGCGTGCGCGATCGACGAGTACGCGAGCAGCCGCTTGACGTTCTGCTGCGGCAGCGCGGCCAGGTTCCCGAGCGTCATGGTGAGGAAGCAGATGGCCATGAAGAGCGACAGGAAGGCCACGCCACCGGGCACCACCGACTCGGCCGCGTCGCCGATGCCGAAGTTGAAGAAGCGCAGGAGGATCGCGAACCCCGCGGCCTTCGAGCCGACGGCGAGGAACGCCGTCACGGGGATGGGCGCGCCGGTATAGACGTCGGGCGCCCACATGTGGAACGGCACCGCCGAGATCTTGTAGCCGAAGCCCGCGAGCACGAGCAGCAGCGCCACGAAGAGCGCGCCCTGGCTCTGCGCGTCGAGCGCGACCACACGCTGGGCGATGACGCCGTAGTCCATCGAGCCCGTGAGGCCGAAGATCCAGCTCATGCCGTAGATCATCGCGCCCGACGCGACGCCGCCGTAGATGAGGTACTTGAGGGCCGCTTCGCCCGAGCGCCGGTTGTGACGCAGGAAGCCGGTCAGCACGTACGACGTGAGGCTCACGAACTCGAGCGACAGGTACGCCATCAAGAGATTGCCCGCCGACGCCATCAGCAGCATGCCGAGGCCGCTCGAGACGAGCAGCGTGTAGTACTCGCCCTCGTTCGCGCGCCCCGCCACCTCGCGCGAGCCGAGCGACATGAGGATCGCGGCCACGAGCGAGAGGCCGAGCAGCACCTTGAAGAAGACCGCGAACGGGTCGAGCACGATCATGCGCCCGAAGAGCCAGGTGGGCGCCGCGCCCCAGAGGGCGAGCGACGTCACGACGGCGGCGATCGCGCCGGCGAGCGCCACGATGCCGACGCCGCTCGCGCGCTCGTCGCGCTGAACCGCGATGAGGTCGAAGAAGATGAGCACGAGCACCGTCCCCGAGAGGATCAGCTCGGGGACGAACCAGGCGAGGCTCTGCGTCGAGTCCATCCGGCCTACTCGCCGACCGACGCGACCCGCATGGCCCGTGCGGCGGGCTGCGAGGCGCTGGTGACGTGCGTGTTCAGCTGCCGGAGCGCGGGATCCTGCATGTCGAGGATGATCTTCGGGTAGATGCCGAGCACGAGCACGATGATCGCGAGCGGCACCAGCGTGAAGATCTCGCGGCCGTTGATCTCCCAGCCCTTGTCCGCGTACTTCGGGTTCGGCGCGCCCAGGTACATGCGCTGGAGCGCCCACAGCATGTAGCCCGCCGTCAGCACGACGGCGCTGGCGGCGATGACGGTGAGCAGCGGATAGACCTTCCACGCCCCGAGCAGCACGAGCACCTCGGAGATGAAGGCCGAGAGCCCGGGGATGCCCATCGCGGCGAAGAACGCGAAGCCGGTGACGAACGTGTAGCGCGGCATGATCGACGCGAGGCCGCCGAAGCCGTTGATGTCGCGGTGATGGGCACGGTCGTAGATGACGCCCACCAGCAGGAACAGCATGGCGGTGATCGTGCCGTGGTTGAACATCTGCAGCACGGCGCCGTTGATGCCTTGGTCGGTGAAGGCGGCCATGCCGAGCATCACGTAGCCCATGTGGCTGATCGAGGAGTACGCGACCAGCTTCTTCAGGTCCTGCTGCGCCATGGCGCACAGGGCGCCGTAGATGATGTTGAACGTGCCGAGCGCGGCGAGCACGACGAAGGCGACGCTGAGGCCGCCCAGGCCCGGGACGAGGTCCGACATCGGCGCCAGCGTCGCCGCCGGGAGGATGCCGTAGTTGATCCGCAGGATGCCGTACGTCCCCATCTTCAGGAGCACGCCGGCCAGGATGACCGAGATGGCCGTGGGCGCTTCCACGTGCGCGTCGGGCAGCCAGGTGTGGAAGGGGAACGCGGGAATCTTGATCGCGAAGCCGATGAAGAGCGCCAGCCACAGCACCATCTGCACCTTCAGCGGAATCTTGTCGGCCACCAGCACGCCGAGCTTCGTCATGTCGAAGCTGTGCGGCGTCGGCGTGAAGTAGAGGTAGAGCAGCGCGACCAGCATCAGCACCGAGCCGAGCAGCGTGTAGAGGAAGAACTTGATCGCCGCATACTCGCGCCGCGGGCCGCCCCAGATCCCGATGAGGAAGTACATCGGGAGCAGCATCACCTCCCAGAAGACGTAGAAGAGGAAGAAGTCGAGCGCGACGAAGGTGCCGATCATGCCGGTCTCGAGCAGCAGGAAGAGCGCGAAGTAGCCCTTCGGTGCCTTCTCGATCCCGAACGACGCGACCATGCAGAGGGTCGAGAGGAGCGCCGTCAGCAGCACCATGGTGACGCTGATGCCGTCGACGCCGACGAAGTACTCGATGTTGTAGGCGGGGATCCACGCCGCCCGCTCGATGAACTGGAAGCCGCCCTCGGGGTTGAAGCGCTGGAAGAGCGAGAACGCGCCCAAGAGGCCGGGAATCGTGAACGCCGTCGCCGTGCCTCGGATGAGGCCCACCTGCTTCGAGGGCAGGCACAGCACGATCGCCGCTCCGACGAGCGGGAAGAAGACCATCCCTGAGAGCAAGTGTTCCATTCGTCGCTTTCCTAGGGCGTTCCGGCGAACGCCAGGTAGTAGTATGCCAGCACTCCGCCGAGCACGCCCGCGACCACGACGAAGAGGTAGGCGCTGATGGCGCCGCTCTGGATCAGCCGCACGCGCCGCCCGATCGCGAAGGTGCCGTTGGCGACGCCGTTGACGGCGCCGTCGACGACGTAGTTGTCGAAGAGCCCCTCGACGCGCGACACGACGCGGACGAGGGCGGCAGCGCCGTTCACGATGCCGTCGATGATCGTCGCGTCGAACCAGGCGAGCACGCGCGTCAGCACCAGCGTCGCGCGCAGCACGGTGGCCTCGTACAGCTCGTCGACCCACCACTTGTCGAGCGAGCCGCGGTAGAGCCAGCCGCCGGCGAGGTTGCTGAACCGCTCGGGCGGGATCGTCCCGGTCTTGAAGACCAGGGTCGCGAGCGCGATTCCCGCGAAGGCGCCGATGACCGACACCGCCATCACCGCCCACTCGACCGTCAGCGAGTAGGCCTCGTGCTTCCAGTGGGCGATCTCCTCGGGCATCTTCACGACCGGCTCGAGCCAGTGGTCGAGGAGGCCGGAGAACGGCATCCAGTGCGGCAGGCAGATCAGGCCGCTTGCGACCGCGCCGATCGCCAGCACGACGAGCGGCACGGTCATCTGCCAGGGCGACTCGTGCGGCGTCGCGTGGCCACCGCCGTGGCCGTGGCCGTCGTGCGCCGCGTGGGCGACGCCGTGCCCGTGCCCGGCGTCGTGCCCGGCCCAGCGCGGCTCGCCGAAGAAGGTCATGTAGACCTGGCGGAACATGTAGCACGCGGTGAGCGCCGCGACGCCGACGCCCGTCAGCCAGAGCGCCGTGCCGCCGAGCGGGCTCGCGTACGCCATCCACAGGATCTCGTCCTTCGACCAGAAGCCCGCGAGACCCGGCACGCCGGCGATCGCGAGCGTCGCGACCAGGAACGTCCAGAACGTCCGCGGCATGTACGGGCGGAGCCCGCCCATCTTCCGCATGTCCTGCTCGTGGTGCATCGCGTGGATGACGCTGCCCGAGCCGAGGAAGAGGCACGCCTTGAAGAACGCGTGCGTGATCACGTGCGACATGCCGGCCACGTAGTCGCCGACGCCCATGGCGAGGAACATGTAGCCGAGCTGCGAGACGGTGGAGTACGCGAGCACCTTCTTGATGTCGTTCTGCGTGATCGCGATGGTCGCGGCGACGACGGCCGTCGCGGCGCCGATGATCGCGACGACGTGGAGCGTCGCCGGCGACATCGAGAACAGGAAATTCATCCGCGCGATCATGTAGAGGCCCGCCGTCACCATGGTGGCGGCGTGGATCAGCGCCGAGACCGGCGTCGGGCCGGCCATCGCGTCCGGCAGCCAGACGTAGAGCGGGATCTGCGCCGACTTCCCGGTCGCGCCGACGAAGAGGAAGAGCGTGATGAGCGTCACGACCGGCCAGCCCCAGAGCTGCATCCCGTCCAGCAGGTGCGCGTGCTCGCGCATCTGGCGGAAGACGAGCGTCGCGTGGCCGTGCGCATCGAGGCTCCAGAAGATGAGGAAGATCCCCAGCACGAAACCGAAGTCGCCGATGCGGTTGAAGATGAACGCCTTGTTCGCGGCGGTCGTGTTCGGCAGCTCCTGGTGCCAGAAGCCGATGAGAGCCCACGAGCAGAAGCCCACGCCCTCCCAACCGACGAACATGAGCAGCAGGCTGTCGCCCAGGACGAGCGTCAGCATGGCGAAGATGAAGAGGTTCATGTACGCGAAGAACCGCCAGAAGGCGGGATCCTCGTGCATGTACGCGGTCGCGTAGAGGTGGATGAGCGCGCCGATCCCGGTCACGACCAGGATCATCGCCGACGAGAGGGGATCCACCTGGAAGGCCAGGTCGACGTGGAGCGTACCGACGTGGATCCACGGCAGCAGCGTCACCAGGAGCCCGCCCTCGCGCGCGTGCTCCTCCATGCCGACGAGCTGCAGGAACGCCACCAGCGAGAGCACGAACGACGCGGTCACCGTCGCGACCGCGAGCGTTCCGATCGCCTGCTTGCCGAGCCGCGCCTGCATCCGCTCGCCGAAGAAGCCGAGCACGATCGCGCCCGCGAGCGGCAGGAGCGGGATCAGCGCCACGTACGGCGCCTGCGCGACGTGCGACTCGCTCATCCCCGCAGCCGATCCGTGGCGTCGACGTCGATGGTCTCGAACGTCTGGTAGATGCCGAGCACGATCGCGAGCCCGATGGCCGCCTCGGCGGCTGCGAGCATGATGACGAAGATGGCGAAGACCTGGCCGTCGTAGCCGGTCTGGCCGTAACGAGCGAAGGCGACGTAGTTGACGTTGGCGGAGTTGAGGATGAGCTCGATCCCCATGAGGATGCCGAGCGCGTTCCGGCGCGTGACGACGCAGAAGAGCCCGAGCGAGAAGAGGATCGCCGACAGGACGACGAAGTGGGTGACCGTCACCCCCTCCATCAGCCGCGGATCTCCTTGCGTGAGACGACGACCGCGCCGATCAACGCGACCAGGAGGACGAGCGATGCAATCTCGTACGGGAGCACGTAGTCGGTGAGGAAGGCGTTCCCGATCCCATAGGTCGTGGGCTGGGGCGCGGTCGCCTCCTTCGCGACCCAGGTCGCCGCCGTCCCGGCGCGCACCAACCAGGCGAACACCCCGCCGACGAGGACCACGGCCAGGGGCCGTGCGACGGCGCGGTTCGAGACGTGCACGTCGGCGATCCGGTGCGTCAGCATGACCGCGAAGATCGTGAGGACGAGGATGCCGCCCACGTAGACGAGGAGCTGGACGACGCCGAGGAAGTCGGCCCCGAGGACGACGAACGTGCCCGCCACGCCGAGCAGCGTCCCCATGAGGGAGAACGCCGAGTACATGATGTTGTTCGAGAGCGCGACGCCGAGCGCGCAGACGACGGTGAACGTCGCCAGGAGGTAGAATACGGCAGTCGTGATCGGCACTATTCGCAGCTCACACGGTAACTTGGGTCACACCACGGGCGTCGGAGTCGAAGTCGGAGGCCTGTACCAAATGGTCCGAGGGGGGGCAAACGCGATGCGCCCCCGACGGCGTCCCGAGCGCTACGACTCGCCGCCCTTCGCGAACTCGGCGAGGTAGCGCATGCCGCGATCGAGGATCGGCTTGATCACCGGGTCGGTCTCGCCCGCCTTCTTCGGCCGGTAGGCGACGGTGGGAGCCCGCACGAAACGCCGCACGAGGCTCTCGAGCGAGTAGTCGGCGCCCTCGAACTCGGGCGTGTGATGGATCGACCCGGTCGGGCACGGCTCGCTGCACAGACCGCAGTACATGCACTTGGCCATGTCGATGTCGAAGCGCGTCATGACAAGGCCGCCGGCGGCCTTGTCCTTCTCGGCTTCGATCACGATGCAGTCGATGGGACACGCGCGCTCGCAGGCGAGGCACGCCGTGCAGATCTCGAGGTCGACCTCCAGGATGCCGCGGTAGCGGAACGGCAGCGTGTCCTGGATGCGGACGCCGTCGGGCAAGCGATCGGGGTATTCGATCGTGAACGGCTTCCGCACCATGTGCGACGCCGTGATCGCCATGCCCTCGCCGATCGTCGCGATGGCGTCCTTGATGCTGCGGAAGTAGGTCGCGAGGCCCATCGTCGTCACCCCGGGGAGCGCGTCGTGGCGAGCGGGTTGAACAGCAGGTGGGCGCGCGTGAGCTTCGCGTACTCGAGGTGGTACACCACCCGGTGCGCGAACATCATCGTGGCCGCCGCCGCCGAGACGACGAGCACCATCCGCGTCACGACCTGCAGCCAGACCGGCGACCAGATCATCCAGGCGGCCGTCCCGATGAGGTTCACGAAGGCGATCGGCACGAGATACTTCCAGCACATGCTCATCATCTGGTCGACGCGGATGCGCGGCAGCGTCCAGCGCAGCCAGATCGGCACCAGCACGCCCACGCCGTAGGCCTTCAAGAAGAACGTCGCGAACTCGAGCAGGTGCTGCACGACTTTGCTCTCGAACGTGAACGGGATCTGCCAGCCGCCGAGGAAGAGCGTGGTCACGATCGCGCCGATGACGTAGAGGTTCCCCCACTCGGCCATGAAGAAGAGGAGGTTCCGCATGCCCGAGTACTCCGTCGCGAAGCCCGCGACGAGCTCGGA
>DATJZY010000167.1 GCA_035577985.1 Candidatus Eisenbacteria bacterium | reverse complement strand
GCCCGCGTCGTGCAGCATCTCTGCCAGGGTGACGACCGACGCCCCCACCCGGTAATTGTTGTTGTCGTGCACGCCGTGGGCGAGCGGCGTCAGCCCGGTGAGCATCGAGGTGTGCGCCGGCAGGGTGAGCGGGTTGGTGGTGTACGCCTGCCGGAAGACGACGCCTTCCCGGGCCACGGCGTCGATGTTGGGGGTGGTCTGGCGCGCCGGCTGGTAGCAGCTCAGGTAGTCGGCGCGGGTGGTGTCGAGGCTGATCAGGACCAGGTTGCGGATGCCGCCCGCTCCGGCCACGGCGCCGGACGAGCCGGCGAGGACGGCGCACAGTGCGGCGATTGCCGCCGCCCGGATGGGGGACATCCGGTCTCTAGTAGTTGCCCGCGCTGGAAGCAGCAACCCCCGCACCAGCGAAACCCGGTACTTGCGACCGGAAAGGCGGGCCGAGGCCCGCGGCGCCTCGTCGCCCGGAGATTGCTTGAGGGGGCCGGACCCGCGGGATATGACTCGCGCGATGGCCGGCACCGGGAACGAGCGCGGCGTGCGTCTGGCGGCCGAGCGGCGGCTGTTCGACGCCGGTCCCGACGGCCCGCTGTCGGTGTGCCTCGTCTATCCGAACGGTTACGCCGTCGGGATGGCGAACCTGGGCTTCCAGGCCGTGTACCGCATGCTGGCGCAGGATGCGCGCGTCACCTGCGAGCGCGCCTTCCTGCCCGACGGCCCCCGCGACGGCTGGCCCCGCACGCTGCGCTCCCTGGAGCGCGACCGTCCGGTGCGCGACTTCGACGTGGTGGCGTTCTCGATCTCGTTCGAGAGCGACTATGTGCACGTGCTCGACTGCCTCGCCCGCGCCGGCATCGGCCTGTGGAGCCACGAGCGACGGGCGGGCGACCCGGTGGTCATCGCCGGCGGCCCGGCGACCTTCCTCAACCCGGAACCGCTGGCCCCGTTCGTCGATCTCTTCCTGATCGGCGAGGCCGAGGAGATGCTGGGCGAGTTCGTGGCCGCCGCCGGCGACGGGCCGCTCGAACGTGTGGCCCTCCTCGAGCGCGTCGAGGGGCTGCGCGGCGCCTATCGCCCCGACCGCTTCAGCCCGCGCTACGACGGCGACGGTGACCTCGTCGACCTGGAGTACGACGGACCCGGCGACGGGCGGGTGGAGCGGCGGTTCGTCGCCGAACTCGACCGCTTCGACACCAACTCGGAGCTGCTGACCCGCGAGTCGGTGTTCGGCGACATGTTCCTGGTGGAGGCCAGCCGCGGCTGCGAGTGGGGCTGCCGCTTCTGCGCCGCCGGCTTCATGTATCGTCCGGTGCGCTACCGCAGCCCGGACGGGCTCCGTCCGGAGATCCGTGCCGGGCTCGCCGAGCGCGACACGATCGGTCTCGTCGGCGCGGAGATGGCGAGCCAGCCGGGCATCGCGGCGCTGTGCCAGGAGATCGCCGGCGCCGGCGGACGCCCGTCGCCGTCGTCCTTGAAGGCGGACCTCATCACACCGGCCCTCGCCGCCGCGCTCGGCACGGGCGGCAATCGCTCGGTCACCGTTGCGCCCGAGGCGGGATCCGAGCGCATGCGGCGCGTGATCAACAAGAACCTGACCGAGGCCGAGATCCTGCGCGCCGCCGAATGGCTGACCGGCGGCGGCGTCGAGGCCCTCAAGCTCTACGTCATGGTGGGCCTTCCGACCGAGACGGACGCCGACGTCGACGGCATCGTCGATCTCGCGCACAAGGTACGGGCGCGCCTCATGGCGGGCGGCAAGCCGAAGGTCGGCCGCATCCTCGTCTCGATCAACCCCTTCGTGCCGAAGCCGTGGACGCCCTTCCAGTGGGAGCCGATGGCGGCGATCGGCGACCTCAAGCGCAAGCTCGCGCGCGTGCGGCGCGGCCTCTCCGCCATCCCGGCGCTCCAGGTCGAGACCGAGAGCCCGCGCGAGGCGTACTTGCAGACGCTGCTCTCGCGCGGCGACCGTCGCGTGGCGCCGATCCTCGTGCGCCTGCACGAGCGTCCGCAGGCGTGGTGGTCGGTCCTGACGGCACTGCGCGGCGGGCGCGAGGATCTCGTCGATCCCGACCGCTTCGTGCATCGCGCCTACGGCGCGGACGAATGCCTGCCGTGGGACTTCGTCGATCACCAAGTGGACAAGCGCTACCTCCTCGCCGAGCGCCGCAAGGCGTACGGCGAGCTGCAGACGCCACCCTGCGACACCCACACCTGCCACTCCTGCGGCGCGTGCTGATCGTGCGAGCGCGGCGATGATCGGCGGCGTCGGCGTCGACCTGTGCGAGATCAGGCGCATCCGCCGCGCGCTCACCGGTACGGCCGGGGCACGCTTTCGCGAGCGCGTGTTCACCGCCGACGAGCAGGCGTACTGCGAGGGGCGAGGTCGCGGCCGCTACGAGAGCTATGCGGTGCGCTTCGCGGCCAAGGAGGCGGCGATGAAGGTGCTCGGCACCGGCTGGTCGGCCGGCGTCGGGTGGCGGGACCTCGAAGTCGTGCGCGCCGAGGATGCCGCGCCACGCCTCCGCCTCCACGGCGAAGCGGCCCGCGTCGCGCGCCGCAAGCGTCTCGTCCGCTGGCAGGTGACGCTCTCCCACACGCGGACGACCGCCATCGCGTGGGTGCTCGCAGAAACGCGCTCGTAGCGCGCCTTACGAGGGCGATCTGCCTCGAGGGGGGATGGCAGGCGGGGCCGATTCCGCCTATCCTGCAGTCCTGTCCAATCATCGGGGAGCTGTGCGCACAGCGCTTGCGCTGGGGCTGGTGGCGACGCTCGCGATCGCGCGCGCGCACGCGGAGGCGCCCGATCCGTTGTTCGACGACGACGACACGACCGACGTCGCGACGGGCTTCCCCGACCCGATCGAGCCCGTCAACCGCGTCACCTTCGCGTTCAACCAGGGGGTCGACCGCTGGGTGATCGACCCGGTGACGCGGGTCTACCGATTCTTCGTGCCGCCCCCGGGACGCCGCGCGATCAAGCGCGCCCTCGTGAACCTCGATTCGCCGGTCACCTTCGTGAACGACATGCTGCAGCTGGAGCCGGTCGACGCCCTGGTCACGATGTCGCGCTTCGTCATCAACACGACGGTGGGCGTCGCGGGGCTGTTCGACGTGGCGGAGTCCCTGCACCTGGAGGGACACCAGTCGGACTTCGGACAGACGCTCGCCCTTTCCGGTGTCCCGAGCGGCCCGTACCTGATCCTGCCCGTGCTCGGCCCCACGACCGCGCGCGATGGCACCGGCTCCCTGGTCGACTTCCTCTTCCGTCCGACGACGTACCTGCTGACGCCAGGCGGCGCGGTGTTCGTGACCACGTTCACGCAGCAGGCCCCGGAGCTGCTTCTGGGGACGCTGGTCCGTGGAAGCACGGAGATCGCCTCGGGTTTTGCAACCCGCGATGCCGTTGGCGAGGGACTGGCGGCGCTCGAGGCGTCGTCCGTCGACTACTACGCCGCGCTCCGGAACGCGTACTACCAGAACCGCCAGGCGCTCATCTGGCGCCGCGGCCCCGACCACGGGCCGCTCGCGGTGGCGAGGGACGCGCTAGGCTCCCTGTCGCTTGGCGCGCCCCGCGGCGAGGTCGGCGATCTTGCCGCGCACGGTGGCAAGCAGCCCCTCGAACCCGTCGCGCTCGAGCACTGAGGTGTAGTCCGAGCGCCGCAGCGCGAGCTCGCTCACGGTGCCTTTCAGATAGACGTCGACGACCCGCGGCCCCGCCGGCGTATCGTGCAGGCGGTAGTTCAGCTCCACGTCCTCGTTGGTCGGATCGACGACCTTCGAGTGGACGACGGTCGTGTCGTTCTGATCAGGCTCCTCGGAGAGGACCTCGAATTTCTGTCCCGAGAACTTGTCGAGGTTGCCGGCGTAGTTCGCCGCCGTGAACTCCTTGAAGAGCGTCACCCAGCGCGCCTTGTCGGCGTCGGAGAGGGGCTTCCAGAAGCGACCGATCGACTTCTCGGCCATGAACGCCACGTCGAAGGTCTGGGGGACGACGACCGCGATCTTGTCGAACCGGCCCTGGTAGCCCAGCGCCTCGGCGTGCTGGAGGGCGTCCATCAAGACGGCGTTGAAGCGCACGATGACCTTCGTCGCCGCGCCGTCGGCGGCCGCCGCCGCATGGACGAGGATGCCGAGAGCGAGGGCGGCGAGTGGGCGAATGGGCATCGGTGCTCCCTATATTCGAGCGGTACCCGCTGCAACGACTCAGGCTGCAGGAGCGACGTCGTTCGGCGGCTCGCGCCGGGGGAGCAGGATGAGGATCGCGACCGCCCAGATGCCGCCGAGGAAGCCGAGCACGGTCCAGAGGTTTCGCGGGTACCCGTTGTTGCGGGCGAAGAGGCGGCACATGATCGCGTCGCAGGTCTGGATCACGACAGTGGTGCCGACCAGCGTCGGCAGGTCGAGGTCGGGGTGCACGAACGCGAGCCCGCTCCAGTACGAGAGCAGCGTCGCGATGCTCACGCGCCTTTCCCTCCCTGCCCGGGGTCTCTATACTTCGCCGGCCTGAGCAAGGAACGCCTACAGAAACTGGCCGAGGAGCTCCTCGCCAACCCGCGCTTCTCGCAGCTGTTCATGTCGGCGGTGCAGGCGGGGCTCGAGACCAAGGGTACCATCGATCGCAACATGCAGACGGTGCTCTGGCTGCTCAATGTGCCCTCTCGCGCCGACCTCAACAAGCTCGCGACCAAACTCGAGGTCCTGCAGGGCAGCCTCACGAACTTGAACCTCAAGGTCGACAAGCTGCTCGCCGACCGCGCGCGCGCGCGGCGCGCACGCCTACGCAAGGCCGCGGCGGCCGGCGTTCCGCCGCCGGACGTCGACTCCGAGTAAACCGGCGGTCTCACGCCGTCTCGCGCCCGCCGCGCAGTACCGGATCGGGCGCAACGGCGGGCACGAGGAGCGCACCCAGCTCCCCCAGCTCCTCCAACGAGGCTGGCGAGGTCGGGAAGAGCGGCACCTCGGCGACCACGGGTGCGCGCGCGGTCGCGAGAAGCGGAGCCAGCGTCGCCGCCTGCCGTGCGGCAAGCGCCTGGAGGTCCTCGAAGGTCCGCTGCAGGCGATGCTCGAGCGGCGCGCCGAGCGCAACGGGGAGCGGCGGCTCCGCCGCGTCACTGCCGAAGAGGCTCTGGGGCAGGGCACGGTTCACGATCACGCCCTCGATGCAGAGGCCGGCGCGACCGAGCGCGCGCACGAGCGCGTCGGTCTCGCTCGCGAGCCGCGGCTCGGGCGCCGTCACGAGCACGAGCGACGTCGCCTCGCCGCGCAGGAGGGCCTGCGTCCCGGCGACGCGCGTGCGGAGCGCCCCCGTCAGCGCTTCGATCGCGCCGATGAACTCGCCGATCTCCGAGACGAGCGTCACGCCGGTGAAGCGCTCGAGGCCGCGCAGGACTCCGGACAGCACGAGATGCGCCAGGCGCGAGCCGGCCGCCGGCAGGATGCTCGTCGGATCCTTCAGGATCGCGAACGCGCGGGAGTCGAGGAGCGCCAGCAGACGGCGCGGGGCATCGAGGAAGTCGACCGCGTGGCGCGCCGGCGGCGTGTCGACGACCAGGAGGTCGCAGCTCCCGTCCTCGGCCAGCCGCTGCACGCTCTCGATCGCCATGTACTCGGCCGTGCCCGCGAGCGAGCCGGAGAGGTTCTGGTACAGGCGATTGTCGAGCACGCGCGCCGCCTGCTCGGGGCTGGTCGCGAGGCCGCGCACGAGCTCGTCGAAGGTGCGCTTCACGTCGAGCTGCATGGCGTCCAGGTGCACGCCCCGCCCGAGCGGCACGCGGCGCGGCTTGCCGTCGAGCGTGCCGAGCCCGAGCGCATCCTTCAGCCGCTGCGCGGGATCGACGGTGAGGACGACCGTGCGCCGGCCACGCCGGGCCGCCTCGACGCCGAGCGCCGCCGCGGTCGTGGTCTTGCCGACGCCGCCGCTCCCGACGCACACGAGGACGCGGCGCGACTCGATGAGCCCCGCGAGTGTCACGCCGCGAGCCCCGCCGCCTCGGCCAGCTCGGCGGCGAGCTGGGCCACGCCGCCGGGCGCCTCGGGCCCGTCGTAGAGGAACGGAAGCTGGACCACCTTGGTGCCGAGCGCGCGCCGCAGCTCGGCCAGCTGCGCCGTCGCCTGCGCGCGGCGCGCGATCTCGAAGCGCGCGGCCTCGAGGTACGGATGGCGGGAGGCGGCGAGGTCGCTCGCCACCAGGCGCTCGGCCTCCGCGTGCGTGAAACGGCGCGCCGGCACCGCGTTCACGATCGGCGGCGCGACCGGCAGCCCGAGCGTGCGCGAAAGCTCCTCGTGCAGCTCGATCGTCTCGCGGACGGCGAGTTCCTCGGGCGTCGTCACCGGGACGACGAGCGTCTGCGCCGGATCGCGCAGCCGCCGATCGAGGGCGCCGAGCGTGTCGGCGACCGGCCCGATGCGCGCGAGCGCCCCCAGCGTCCGGGGCGCCGAGAGGAGCGGGAGCGAATGCCCGGACGCCGGAGCGTCCACCACGACGAGGTCGTAGAGCGCGCGCCCGAGCCGCCGCGCGTCGAGCCAGCCGCCGATCTTGTAGAGCACCAGGAACTCGGCGAGCCCGGGCGCGGCCGCGGCGAGGACCTGGAACGACGTGCTCTCGAGCAGGCGGCGCGCGAAGACGCGGATGCGGAGCACCCCCAGCACGAAGTCGCCGAGGGCTTCCTCCGGGTCGATCGCGGCGGCCGACAGCGTCGACGTGAGACGCACGGGATCGGTCGTGAGCGGCTCCACCGCGTCGAGGAGCGGTCCGAGGCGCGCCTGCCCGACCTCGACCGCGAGCACGCGCCGTCCGGCATCGACCGCCGCGCGCGCGAGCGCCGCGGTCACGGACGTCTTCCCTACCCCGCCCTTGCCGGTGACGACCACCAGACGCTGCGTGGTGAGAGGCAGGTGGCCAGGCACGGCGCGACATAGCCACCCGACGCGCGGGGTGTCAATTTCCGACGCGCGCCGGCTTGCGTGGACGCAGGCGGCTCGGTAGGCCTTCCCGGATGAGCAAGAACGGCGATTTCCACCGCTTCCAGGGCACGCCCGGCTACATCGCCTCCGGTCCGCTCGTCGACGCCGTCAACTGTGCGATCGCGCTCGGCCGCCCGCTGCTCTTGAAGGGCGAGCCCGGCACCGGCAAGACCGTGCTCGCGCGGCACGTCGCCGAAGGGCTCGGCATGCCGATGCTGCAGTGGCACATCAAGTCGACCAGCAAGGCGGTCGAGGGCCTGTACGTGTACGACACCGTGCAGCGCCTGAACGACAGCCGCTTCGGTACGGGCGACGTGTCCGACATCGGCCGCTACATCAAGCTCGGCCCGCTGGGCCAGTCCTTCGCCGCCAAGGAGCGCGTCGTGCTCCTCATCGACGAGGTCGACAAGGCCGACCTCGAGTTCCCGAACGACCTGCTGCGCGAGCTCGACGAGATGCGCTTCACGATCATCGAGACGAGCGAGGAGATCGCCGCCGCCGAGCGGCCCGTCGTGCTCATCACCTCGAACAACGAGAAGGAGCTGCCCGACGCGTTCCTGCGCCGCTGCATCTTCCACTACATCGAGTTCCCGGACGTGCCGACCATGCGCAAGATCGTCGCCGTGCACCACCCGCACCTGGAGGCGAAGCTGCTCGACCAGGTGCTGATCAAGTTCTACTGGCTGCGCGAGCAGTCCGAGCTGCGCAAGAAGCCGTCCACCTCCGAGCTGGTCGACTGGATCAGCGCCCTCCTGCGCTCGGGCATGACGCCGAAGCAGCTCGAGGACCACCTGCCGTTCGTGGGCGCGCTCCTGAAGAAGGAGCAGGACGTCGACGCCGTCGTCCGCTACGACGCGCAGGGCGGGAAGTTCCCGGCGCGCTGGGCGGACCTCGGGCCGCGCTACAACCAGTAGGCCGCATGCGGTTCTCCTACGCCGAGGCGCTCTGCGACCCCGCGCACTACCTGCCGCTCGCGCGCGCGGTCGAGGAAGCCGGGTGGGACTCCTTCATCGTCCCCGACAGCATCTGCTACCCCGAGGTGTCGGACAGCAAGTATCCGTACACGCCAGACGGCAATCGCGAGTTCCTGGAGAACAAGCCGTTCATCGAGCCGTTCACGCTGATTCCCGCCATGGGCGCCGTGACGGCGCGGCTGCGCTTCACGACCTTCGTCGTGAAGCTGCCGATCCGCCAGCCGGTCCTCGTCGCGAAGGCCGCGGCGTCGGTCGCCGTCATGACGTCGGGCCGCTTCGGCTTCGGCGTCGGCCTCTCGCCATGGCCGGAGGACTTCCAGGTGACGGGCACCGACTGGACGACGCGCGGCAAGCGCATGGACGAGATGATCGCGATCATCCGCGGGCTCACGCGTGGCGGCTATTTCGCGTTTCACGGACGCCACTACGACGTGCCGAGCATCAAGATCTGCCCGGTGCCGGCCGAGCCGATCCCGATCCTCGTCGGCGGTCACACCGAACCGGCCTTGCGCCGGGCGGCGCGCCTCGGCGACGGCTGGATGCACGCCGGCGGCGATCACGATGCGCTCGTCGGGTACTTGAAACGCCTGGCGGACCTGCGGCGGGAGTACGGTCGCGAGCGCGAAAAGTTCGAGGTCCACGCGATCTCGCTCTACGCCTACGGCGCGGACGGCGTCCGCATGCTCGAGGATCTCGGGGTCACCGACGTGATCGTCGGCTTTCGCGATCCGTACAACCAACCGGACACGCCGCTCCAGGAGAAGATCGACTACCTCCGCCGCTACGCCGACGACGTGATCGCGTCGCTGCGCGCCGAGAGCGCATGATGGGTGCGCACTCGCGCGACGAGATCCTGGCCGCCTTCGAGCGCTACAAAGAGGCCCGCGACGAGGCGTCGCGCACGGGGGACTGGAGCATCTGGGCCGCCGTCTTCACCGAGGACGCCGAGTACGTCGAACACGCCTACGGGGAGCTCAAGGGTCGCGCGGCGATCCGCGAGTGGATCACCGGCGTCATGGCGCCGTTCCCGCGCATGACGTTTCCGCAGGACTGGTGGGTGCTCGACGAGGAGCGCGGCGCGATCGTCTTCCAGTGCCAGAACCAGTTCCCGGCCCCGCTGCGGCCCGACGGCAAGCCGTTCCAGTTCCCGAACTGGACGCGCATCGTCTATGGAGGCGGCGGGCTCTGGAAGTCCGAGGAGGATGTGTACAATCCGGCGCGTGACGCCCCGCGGGTGTTCAAGGCATGGATCGAGGCCGGCGGGCGGCTCGAGGCGCGCGAGACGGTGACGATGAAGCACCCTGGAGCCCGCTGACGATGTTTCTGGACCTCTTCTATGGGCTGCGCGATGCCGGCGTCCCGGTCGCGGTCCAGGAGTGGCGGACGTTCCTGGAGGCGCTCGAGCAGGGCCTGCACGGCTCGAGCCTGCTGCGCTTCTACCACCTGGGGCGCGCCTGCCTGGTGAAGAGCGAGACCTACTTCGACGCCTACGATCGCGTCTTCGCCCGCGTGTTCAAGGGCGTCGAGGGCGCGCTCGGCGACGACGTCACGGAGAAGATCCTCGACTGGCTCCGCAACGCGAAGGACCTGCCGCAGCTCACGCCCGAGCAGCTGGCCGAGCTCCAGCGCCTCACCTCGGACGAGCTCATGCGGCGCTTCCTCGAGACGCTCGCCGAGCAGACCGAGCGCCACGACGGCGGCAACCGCTGGGTCGGCACGGGCGGCCGCTCGCCGTACGGCAACAACGGGACGCATCCCACGGGCATTCGCGTCGGCGGCGAGTCGCGCAGCCGCTCGGCCATGAAGGTGGCCGAGGAGCGGCGGTTCGAGGACTACCGCACCGACGTCCAGCTCGACATGCGCCAGATGCGCGTCGCCTTGAAGCGCCTGCGGCAGCTGACGCGGGCCGGACTCCAGACCGAGCTCGACCTCGACGAGACGATCGACGAGACCTGCAAGAACGCGGGCGAGATCGAGCTCGTGTTCCGTGCACCGCGCAAGAACGACGTGCGCCTGCTGCTCCTGATGGACGTCGGGGGCACGATGGATCCGCACACCGAGGCCATGAGCCAGCTGCTGACCGCGCTGCACGAGGAGCGCGGGCTGCGCGCCTTCGAGCCGTACTACTTCCACAACTGCGTCTACGACCACGTCTACTCGCGGGCGCGCATGCTGACGGCGGACGCGATCCCGACCGGCGATCTCCTTCGGCGCTTGGATGGGCGCTGGAAGGTCGTCGTCGTCGGTGACGCGGCCATGCACCCGGCCGAGCTGCTCGAGTCGTACGGCAACATCGATCCGCGCCGCCACACGCAGACGCCGGGGATCACGTGGCTGCAGCGCCTGGTCGACCATTTCGATCGCGCCGTGTGGGTCAACCCCGAGCCGCCGAAGGAGTGGGAGTTCGTGCAGACGACGCGAGTCATCCGGAAGCTCTTCCCGATGTTCCACCTCTCCGTCGACGGCATCACCGAGGCGGTGCAGGCGCTGGTCGGCGCGCGGGTGTGAGCCGGCGGCGTGCGACGCGTCGCCGTGCTGAGCGCGGTCGTCGCCGGCGCGCTCGTCCTCCTCGGGGTCGCGCTCGCCGCGACGGTCGGTCCGGCCGCCCTCGCACGAGGCCGCGCGACCTACGCCTACCGTGGGCTGCTCGCCAAGGCCGAGCAGCCCGATCCCCCGGGTCGATCGCTCGTCACGTGGCTCGGCGACTCGACGCTCCTGCGCGGCGTGAAGGCGCGCTCCTGGGCCGAGATCGTGGCCGAGCGCGTGCTCACGCCGGCGGCCGTGACGAGCCGGATCGTGGCGTGGGTCGGCCTCGGCCCGTATCACTTCTACTGTCTCATGGGCCCCGTTTTGCGGGCGCGGCCCAGCGTGGTCGTCGTGGTCGCGAACCTTCGCATGTTCGGCGGCCGGGGGCTGCCGTTCGCCGACCTGTGCGGCGCGCTGCCGGCGAGCGAGCTGCCGCACGCGATCGTGCTCCCGTTCGTCGAGCGCGGCGTGACCATGCCGCAGCTCCTGCTCTACCGCACGCTCGCGGTGGACGCCGTGTCGCGCGGCGTGTTCCTGCTCGACGGCCTGCGAGCCGGGACGCAGGACGCGCAGCTCTGGAGCGCTCTCGGCCCCGAGCGCACACCCGAGCTCGTGGAAGCGCAGGAGCGCCTGCGGCCGCTCGCCGAAGCGAGCCTCCTCGGCGAGTACGACACGCCGCTCGCGCAGCGTCGCGACGCGATGCGCATGCTCGCCGCGGCCCTGCGGCTCGCCAGAACGGCGGGCGTGGAGGTGGTGGTGGTGGCGAGCCCGGTGCCGCGCGACGTCCTCGCCGAGCACGGGCTGTACGACCCCGAGCGCTACGCCGAGCGCATGCTCGCGCTCCGGCAGCTCGTCGACGCCGGCGGCGCTACGTTCCTCGATCTCCATGACGCGGTCGCGCGCTCGGGGTTCAGCGACGACTGGGGCCACTTCGACGCCGACGGAGCGGAGCGGGTCGCGAGCCTCGTGGCGCCCGTGCTCGCAGCGAAGCTCGGGATCGCGAGGCCGTGATGCCGACGCGGTCGGACCAGGACCTGGAAGCCTTGGGTCACCTGCGCGGTCGGCCCGTCACGCCCGACGCGATCGCACGGCTCCGCTCGGCGCTCGCGGGCAAGCACCCTGCCGTCGTCGCCCGTGCGGCGAAGCTCGCCGGCGAGCTCGACGCGGCCGACCTCGAGCCCGATCTCGCGCGCGCGTGCGAGCGGCTCGTCGGGAGCCCGGCGAAGGCCGATCCGGGGTGTCACGCGAAGACGGCCATCGCCGGCGCGCTCGACCGGCTCGGGCATCCGGGCGGACGCGCCTTCCTCGCCGGCGTCCACTTCGTGCAACGCGAGCCGGT
Source organism: Candidatus Eisenbacteria bacterium (assembly GCA_035577985.1). Taxonomy (NCBI): domain Bacteria; phylum Candidatus Eiseniibacteriota; species Candidatus Eiseniibacteriota bacterium. The sequence goes on along the minus strand of DATJZY010000167.1, from coordinate 9,097 downwards.
CACCGGCGGAACGCGCGACACCGCCGGCGATTTTCGTGCGGCCTGCGCGGTCGGGCTCGCGCAGATGCACCATCCGGCGGCGGTCGACGAGATCGTCGATCTCCTCGCGGACGCCGACGCCGGCGTGCGCGTCATCGCCGCGCGCGCGATCGCCTGCACCGAGAGCGAACGCGGAGCGCCCCTCCTGCGGATGAAGATCCTCGCCGGCGACGCCGAGCCGCAGGTCGTCTCCGAGTGCCTCGCCGCGCTGCTGAAGGTCGCGCCGAGGGCCTCGCTCCCGTTCTTCGAGCGCCTGCTCGCCGAAGGCGAGGGTCCGCGCTGCGAGGCCGCGGCGATCGCGCTCGGCGAGTCGCGTGCCGAGGCGGCGTTCAAGCTGCTGCGCGCCTGGTGGCAGCGAACGACCCGCCCGCCGGTGCGCAGGACGGCGCTCCTCGCCATCGCCATGCAGCGCCGGGAGCCCGCGTTCGCGTTCCTGCTCTCGCTGGTCGCCGAGGGCAACGGGCCCGACGCCCGCGACGCGCTGGCGGCGCTCGCCGTCCATCGCGACGACGATGCGCTCCGCCGCAGGGTGCTCGCCGCCGCCGAGCGCGAGGACCTCGACCTCACGAGCGCGCTCGCCGACTTCGTGCCCAGGCACCCCTGACCTGCTTGCGCGGCGCCCGGGCGCTCCCTATCGTCGCGTCGCGTTCATGGTGCTGCGGGGGCAGGGCCGCACGTTCGCGTCGCTCGCCGAGGTGATGGCGAAGGCGAACGAGCCGAAGTCGGGCGACGAGCTCGCCGGCCTCGCCGCCGCCGACGGCGCCGAGCGGGTGGCCGCGAAGGCGGCGCTCGCCGACGTCGCGCTGCGCGCGTTCGTCGAGGAGCCGCTCCTCGCGCCGGAGGACGACGAGCTCAGCCGCGCGTTCCTCGCGGCACTCGACGGCGCCGTCTACGAGCACCTGGCCGGATGGACGGTGGGGGAGCTGCGCGAGCGCCTGCTCGCCGATCCGCCGGAAACGCTGGCCGCGCTGCGCCCGGGCCTGCTGCCGGAGATGGCCGCCGCGGTCGCGAAGCTGATGTCGAACCTCGACCTCATGCTGGCGGCGCAGAAGCTGCCGGTCGTCGTCGCGGGCCGCACGACGCTCGGCGGACCCGGCCGGCTCGCGACGCGCGTGCAGCCGAACCATCCCCGCGACGGCGTCGACGGCGTGCTCGCGAGCACGCTCGAGGGGCTCGCCTACGGCTGTGGCGACGCGGTCATCGGCATCAATCCGGTCGACGATCGCGTCGAGGTCGTGCGGCGGCTCGCGGACGCGCTCGCGGAGCTGCGCGAGCGCCTCGCGGTGCCGACCCAGATCTCGGTGCTCGCGCACGCGACGACGCAGATGCATGCGCTCGAGGGCGGCGCACCGCTCGACCTGCTCTTCCAGTCCGTCGCCGGGACGGCGGCCGGCAATCGCGCGTTCGGCGTCGACCTGGCGCTGCTCGACGACGCGGACGCGGCGATCCGCGCGCGCGGGCGCCTGGAGGGCCCGGCGCGCTGGTATTTCGAGACGGGGCAGGGCTCCGAGCTGTCGAGCGCCGCGCACGCGGGCCTCGACCAGGTGACGCTGGAGGCGCGCTGCTACGGCGTCGCGCGGCGCTACCGGCCGCTGCTCGTGAACTCGGTCGTCGGCTTCATCGGGCCCGAGTACCTGTGGGACGCGCGGCAGGTGATCCGTGCCGGGCTCGAGGATCACTTCATGGGCAAGCTCCTCGGCGTCCCGATGGGCGTCGACGTCTGCTACACGAACCACATGGCGGCCGACCAGAACGACCTGGAGAACCTGGCCGTCCTCCTGGTGGCCGCCGGCTGCAACTATCTGATGGCCGTGCCGATGGGCGACGACTGCATGCTGTCGTACCAGACCTCGTCGTTCCACGACGCCGCGGCGCTGCGCGAGCTGCTCGGGCGCCGGCCGGCGCCCGAGTTCGAGGCGTGGCTCGAGACGCGCGGTCTCATGGAGCACGGGCGGCTCACGGCGCGAGCCGGCGACGCCGAGGCGCTCCTGTGAGCTTCGACCTGGGTCGCGCCCGGCGCACGACGCCGGCGCGTCTCGCGGTCGGTCGCGCCGGCGTGCGGCCGCGGACGTCCACGTGGCTCGCCTTCCAGCGCGATCACGCTGCCGCGCGCGACGCCGTCTGGAGCGAGTGGAGCCCGGCCTTCGTGGACCGCCTGCGCGCGCTCGGCTTCGTCGTCGTCACGTCGAACGCGCCCGATCGCGCGAGCTACGTTCGCCGTCCTCCGCTCGGCCGCACCGTGCCGGAGGCGGCGCTCGCGGAGATCCGGCGCGCGACTCCGCAGCCGCCGCTCGTCCAGGTGGTGCTCTCCGACGGGCTCTCGGCGCGCGCGGCCGAGGCGCACTTCGAGCGCGTCCACGCCGGGCTCGACCGCCACCTGACCGCGCTCGGCCCGGTCGGCGTGCCCGTCGCGGTCCGCGGCGGGCGGGTCGCGGTCGCGGACCAGATCGGCGCGGCCGTCGGCGCCACGCTGGTCGTGCACCTGATCGGCGAGCGCCCCGGGCTGGGCTCGGCCGACAGCCTCGGCTGCTACCTCACGTGGCGGCCCGGCCCTGGCACGACCGACGCCGATCGCAAGTGCATCTCGAACATCCGTCCGGCCGGGCTCGCGCCCGACGAGGCGGGCGCGACGATCGCCGGCGTCTGCCGGCGCATCCTCGAGCACGGCTCGTCCGGCACGAGCCTCGTCCTCTGAACGATCGGGTCGCGAGGGTGGCTTGCCGGGAAGGCGGCGGATGGACGATACCGTCCCCATGTCGCTCTACGATCTCACGGTGCCGGCGCTCGACGGGAAGCCCTTCGACCTGGGCCAGCTCCGCGGCAAGGTGACCCTCGCGGTGAACGTCGCGAGCGAATGCGGGTTCACGCCGCAGTACACCGGGCTGCAACAGCTCCACGATCGCCTGTCGGCCCGCGGCTTCGCGGTCCTCGGCTTTCCGAGCAACGAGTTCGGCGGCCAGGAGCCGGGCAGCGCGGAGCAGATCCACACTTTCTGCGAGCGCAACTTCGGCGTGAAGTTCCCGCTCTTCGCCAAGCTCGAGACGAAGCCCGGCCCCGGCCAGTCGCCGGTGTACGAGTTCCTCGAGAAGGGCGGCAAGGCGCCCAACTGGAACTTCTGCAAGTACGTCGTCGGCAAGGACGGCGAGGTGCGTGGCTTCTTCCCGAGCAACGTGGCGCCCGACGACCCGGCGCTTCTTTCGGCCATCGAAGCGGCGCTCGGGGCCCGCTGACCGCGGCGTCGGTGCCGCGAGGTCGAGGGCGAGGCTGCGGCTTCGGCTTCCGCGAAGCGGCGCGACAACACACACGGCACGTCACAGCCCGACGGGGCGTCGCGCCGCTACGCAGGCGCCTCCGCCTCGCCCTCGACCTCGCGACAGGCCATCGCGATAGGCGCTTCGACGCCGCACGCATCGCAGACCGGCGTCGCGTCGCACGCCGGTTGCCTCTTGGTGGTTGGTGTAGCCGAGACGTGGCGATGGTGAGTCGCGAGGTCGGGAGGCGAGGCGGAGGCGCCTGCGTAGCGGCGCGACGAAAGGTAGGCCCGTGACGAGGCGCGTGTGTTGTCGCGCGGCGGAGCTTGAAGCCGAGGCCTCGCCTCCCGCCCTCGCGGACCGCCGCCCGCCGCCCGCCGTCACGCCTCGCGCCGCGCCGCCGCCAGCATCGTCGCCGCCGTGTACGTCACGACGACGATGACGAGCCAGCGCACGGCGTCGAGCGACAGCGAGCGGACGAGGAACGCCGCGACCAGCACGCCGGGGATACCCGCCCAGGTGAGGCCGAGCGCGGCGCGCAGGTCGTAGGCGTCGCGGCGGATGAACCGCATGCTGCCGACCGGCATCAGGAATGCGCACGACCCCATCATGATCGGAAACGCCGCGGTCGGGCTCATGCCGAGCAGGCTCACCAGGATGAGGCACGGCGCATAGAGTCCGATGCCGATCGTCATGAGCGCGCCCAGGACGAAATTGCCGGCGATCCCCACGGCGAGCCGCACGCCCGAGAGCGCGACTGCATCGCCGCCTTTCGGGAGCCAACCGAGGACGCTCCCCAGCATGATCATCGCGGCAACGACGAGGGCCGAGCCCATGGCGACGCGGACGGTGCGCCGCGGCCAGCCGGCGACGACGCCCGAGCCGAGCCAGGCACCGCCCACGGCGGCCCCGATCATGGCGACGAGCGTCGTCATGTCGACCACCAGGATCGTCACGTAGATGAGGGCCTGAGCGATGGTCGGGAGCGCGTGCCCGACGTTGAGCGTGCCGGGCAGCAGCCGGTCGTCGACGCCGCGTGCGAGTCGGTACGCGGTCGTGGTGGTCGCGAACGACCCGATCCCGAGCGTGTCGAGGAACTCGGTGACGAAGCCGACCGCGAGGTGGAACAGCGACGGCGGGCGATCCGCTCGTACGGCGCCGCGCATGCGGGCCCCGCGCACGGCGCCCGCCCACGCGACGGCGAACCACGTTCCGAGCGCGGCGAGCAGCGCCAGGAGCATGGTCTTGCCGGCGCTCACGCGGCGGGCGCGTCCGTTCGACGTTCGAAGAGCGCGACCGTCTCCACGTGGTCGGTGTACGGGAAGAGCGCGAACGGCACCAGGGCGGCGAGCCGCGTTCTCCCGCCCCGCAGGAGATCACGCGACTCGTCGAGAAAGGCGTCCGGGTTGCAGCTGACGACGATGAGACGGGCCGGCGGATCCGCCGCCAGACGCTCCAGCAGCGGCTCCTCGAGGCCGCGCCGCGGCGGATCGCAGATGACGACGTCGGCCCCGTCCATGGCGGCGAGCTGGTTCGCCGCCGGACCCCGCAGCACCGCCGTCCGCCGGCGCGCCTCGGCGCCGAGCGCGTCGAGGCCGAGGTTGAGCCCGGCCAGCGAGAAGCGGGACACCTCGTTGAAGGTCACGCGATGGCCGCGCGCGACGAGGCCGAGGCCGATCGCACCCACGCCCGCGTGGTACTCGACCACCCCCGCGCCCTCCGGCACCCAGCCGTGCACCAGCTCCACGATGCGATCGGCCAGCGGAAGATTCGCCTGACCGAACGCGCCCGGAGGATAGAAGACGCGCGCCCCGCCGATCGTCTCGCAGGTGGTCTCGGGGCCGGACCAGCGGTGCCACTCGGATCCGAGGATCGCGTTCGAGGTGTCGGTGTTGCCGTTCCACCACAGACTGTGCAGCTTCGGTCCGAACGCCGCCGCGAAGGCCTCGGCAGTTGGCGCGAGCGCGTCGGGCGTCTCGTCGTTCGCAACCAGGACGACCTGCGCGGTGCGGCTCCGGCGCTCGACGACCACCTGCAGGTAGCGCAGCAGGCCGCGGTGCGAGCGATCGCCGTACATGGTGATGCCGGTCTTGCGTACGGCCAGCTTCAGGGCTGCTGCGGCTTCGTTCACGAGCGGATGGTGGACGACGCAGCGTGGAACGTCGGTGATGCGGTGGGAGTCCTCCTGGAAGATGCCGATCTTCGGCGACGTCGCGCGACCGCGCACGGCCAGGCGCGCCCGATGACGGTGGCCGTGCGCCGGCCCTTCCACGACCGCCGGCGGCGGCAGGCCGCTCGACCGCGCGAGCACGGCGAGCGCGTCGTAGACGGTGCGGATGATCCCGGGCTCGCCGAAGCGCGGGCAGCCGGGGCAGGGGGGACGATGCGGACACTCCATGCGAAGTCTTCTCGCTATCGCCCGCGGCGGGTCCCGACAAGCCGACGCATCGTTCGCCATCGCGAAGGTTTGACATCGCCTGGGGTGTCCCCTACCTACGGCGCTCGATGAGCGACGGCGATCGTCCGGTCGAGTCGACGTCACGGGTGATTCCGCTGCGTGGCCGGACGGCGCGACGCCGGCTCGGTCCGCTCATCACCCCGGGCGACGTGGCGCGACGGCTCGCCGCTCTCGAGCGGCAGGTCGAAGCGGCCCTCGGCACCGATCGCGTGGCGCGCGCCGTGCCCGCGCTCGAGACGGCGCTCGACCAGGTGCTCGGCGCGTACGTCGGCGGTCGCGAGTGGCTGGCGCGCGAGGCCGGCGGCCTCGCGACGACGGTCCTGGGCGAGATGTCGCTCGCCGCCCTGTATCGCTGGTGGTGGCGGGTCGACGTGGTGGGACGCGAGCGCATGCCGCAGGGGCGCGTGCTGCTGGTCGGCAACCGCGGGTCGGCGCTCCTTCCCTACGAGGCGCTCATGGCGTCGGTCGGCCTCGGCACGAACGGCGGCCGGCGCGTGCGCCCGTTCGTCGACGAGTGGCTGATGGCGCTGCCGCTGGTCGGCACGGCCCTCGGGGCGCTCGGCGCGAGCGCGGTGAGCGCGAGCCGCATCCGCCGCGTGCTCGCCGCGGGCGAGGGTGCGCTCGTGTTTCCCGAGGGGCGCGATGCCATCGCGCGCCCGTACCGCGAGTCGTACCGCGTCGGACGCCTCGCGCGCACGGCGCTCCTGCGCCTCGCGATCGAAACGGGCGCGCCGATCGTTCCGGTCGCGATCATCGGCGTCGACGAGGTGCATCCGGTGGTGGCACGCGCGCCGCTGCCCTGGCTCGCGTCGCTCCTCGGGGTTCCGGCGCTGCCGCTCACGCCGACCCTCGTCCCGCTCCCGACCAAGTGGACGCTGTTCGTCGGCGATCCGCTCGACGTGGCGTCGCGGCACCCGGCGACCGACGCGCACCGGCCCGACGTCGTGCGCACGCTCGCGGCGCAGGTCCGCGAGCGCCTGCAGGGTCTGGTGAGCGACGGGCTCGGGCGCCGCCGCTCGATCTTCTTCTAGGAGGAGCGCATGGCCTGCGTCGTCGCGATCGACCAGGGGACGACGGGCTCGACCGTGCTCGTGGTCGACCGGCGCGGCCGCATCGTCGGTCGCGCCTACAGCGAGTTCACGCAGCACTATCCGAAGCCCGGCTGGGTCGAGCACGACCCCGAGGAGATCTGGCGCGTCACGCTGCGCGTGCTGCGGCAGGCGGTGCGCGGCGCCAGGCTGAAGGCCAAGGACGTCGCCGCGATCGGCATAACGAACCAGCGCGAGACGACGGTCGTCTGGGATCGGAAGACCGGCAAGCCGATCCACCGCGCCATCGTCTGGCAGGATCGGCGCACGGCGGAGCTCTGCGACGCGTTGAAGACGGCCGGGCACGAGGCACGCGTGCGGGAGAAGACGGGGCTCGTGCTCGACGCCTACTTCTCGGGCACGAAGGTGCGCTGGCTCCTCGACAACGTGCGCGGCGCGCGGGAGCGTGCGGCCGCCGGCGGCCTGTGCTTCGGCACCATCGACTCGTGGCTCGTCTGGAAGCTCACGGGCGGCGCCGTCCACGCGACCGACCCGACCAACGCCTCGCGCACCCTGCTGTACGACATCCACAAGCGCGCCTGGGATCGCGAGCTGACGTCGATGCTGGAGGTTCCGGAGAGCCTCCTGCCCGCGGTCCGTCCTTCGAGCGGCGTCTTCGGCGAGACGACCGCCGACGTGCTCGGCGCGCCGGTCGAGGTCGCGGGCATCGCGGGCGATCAGCAGGCGGCGCTCTACGGCCAGGGCTGCGTGGACGCCGGGATGGCGAAGAACACCTACGGCACGGGGTGCTTTCTCCTCCTCAACACGGGCGATCGCGCGGTCGCCTCGCACGCCGGGCTCCTCACCACGGTCGCGTGCGACGCGCTGGGCAATCCGGCTTACGCGCTCGAGGGCTCGGTGTTCATCGCCGGCGCCGCGATCCAATGGCTGCGCGACGGCCTCGGCTTCATGAAGAAGGCGAGCGAGTCGGAGAAGATGGCGGTCCGCGCGGGCTCGACCCTGGGCGTGTACCTCGTGCCGGCGTTCGTCGGGCTCGGCGCGCCCTACTGGGACGCCGACGCCCGCGGCGCCATCGTCGGACTCACGCGCGGCGTCGGGCGCGGCCACATCGTGCGCGCCGCGCTCGAATCGCTCGCCTACCAGACGCGCGACGTCGTCGACGCCATGGCGCGCGACGCCGGCACGCCGCTCGCCATGCTGCGGGTCGACGGCGGCGCCTCGGCGAACGACTTCCTCATGCAGTTCCAGGCCGACGTGCTGGGCGTCCCGGTCGAGCGGCCGAAGATCGTCGAGACGACGGCGATGGGCGCGGCGGCCCTGGCCGGCCTCGCGGTCGGCTTCTGGAAGTCGCCGAAGGAGCTGGCGCAGGCGCGTCAGATGGACCGGCGCTTCCGGCCGCGCATGCCGGCCGCGACGCGCGACGGGCTCTATCGCGGCTGGCGCACGGCGGTGGCGCGGGTGCGGAGCGCGCCGTGAAGGGAAGCGAGGGGACGTTCGCCGGCCAGGGTGGCGTCCCGATCCGCTGGCGTCGCATCGAGCCCGACGGTGCGCCGCGCGGTGTCGTCGTCGTGAGCCACGGCTATGCGGAGCACTGCGGCCGCTACCGGCCATTCGCCGAGCACCTGGCCGGGCGCGGCATCGTCGCGGTGGGGCTCGATCACCGTGGCCACGGCGAGTCCGGCGGCCCCCGCGGGCACTGCCGCGACTTCGACGAGTTCGTCGCCGACGTCCGCACGCTGGTCGACCTCGCCGAAACCTGGTGGCCGGGCGTGCCGCGCGTGCTCTTCGGTCACAGCATGGGCGGGCTGATCGCGTTCCTCTACCTCCTCCGCCACGGCGCGACGGTGCGGGCGGGCGCGCTCTCGGGACCCGCGTTCGTGGTCTTTCCGCAGGGGCCGGCCTGGCAGCTCTCGCTGTTCATCGCCCTCGCCGCCGTGCTCCCGCGCCTTCCGATCAAGACCAAGCTCGACGAGACCGCGCTGGCGCGCGATCCGGAGGTCGGGCGCGCCTACGTCGCGGACCCGCTGGTCCATCGCCGGATCACCACCGCCTTCGCGCGCGCCATGACGCAGGCACAGGCGCGGTCCTACGCGGAGGCGTCGAAGCTCCGCACGCCGCTTCTCGTCCTGCAGGGCGAGGCCGATCGCCTGGTCGACCCGTCGGGCGCGCCCGCGCTCACCTCGCGCCTGCGCTGCGAGCACGAGCTGGTGATGCTGCCGGGGTTTTACCACGAGCTCCTGAACGAGCCGCCGGCCGAGCGCGCGAAGGTGGTGGATCTGCTCGACGCCTGGATCGATCGC